>NZ_BADU01000063.1:0-101495 GCF_000239875.1 Pseudoalteromonas sp. BSi20311
GTTAGTAACTAGCTTTACTCTATTGTTTGTATTTCATGAACGGTGACAACACCATCGTGTTTATTACAATCAATTTTAATTTCGCCGAATGTTCGTCTCGGTGATGTTGACCTACGGCAGGTCATGTTTTGAGCTTTAACACCAAACTGCTCAATATAAACGGCAACAATTGCATCTATTTCTTGCTTCTCGTGTGTTGTCGCAGCAGTATAAAAAGTATCATATTGTTGTGACCAATTTTCAACGCCTGCTTCTGCAGCAACACCCAACCACCCCATACCAAGCTTAATTGATTGCTCTAAATATTGCCCTTTTAAAAACATAAACGCTAGGGTGTATTGTGCACTTTTATAGCACAATGCAGCGGGCTCTTCTAAATAGTTAAAAACCTCTTCAAACTCCCCTTTTTTGTATGCCTTAACACCATTATATTCTTTTTTCTTCATGGTATTATCGCTGTAAAGACTTATTGGTGACGAATTACAGCCAGTTATTAAAGCCATCAATACCAGCAAAGTGGCACTCAATTGTCAATGATTCATTATTATCCTTAATTTATTATTGTTTTTGCCCAGAAACATATACCACTTTTAAAACACCCGCCCTAAAAGTTGTTAGCATAAATTTAACATTATCATGGGATTGCAAAGCTTACAGCGATTATTTTATTAGCGCAGTTTTAATCGCCTATTAAAAGTAGATAAACCTAATTTTTTAATACCCTGTATTTATACACAAGGCACTTTACCACTTTAAGCAAAATACTTTTAACTGGCTCAAATTTATCACTGGCTGTCTGTTTGTTGAACTAGTAGTAATAACTGCGCGGCCGCTTTAGCATCGTCTAATGCACGGTGATGATTAGTTAAGTCTAAATTAAAGTGTGCAGATAAATTACCGAGTGAGTATGACTTTAATCCCTTAAATGCTTTGCGTGATTCAACGACTGTACACAGTTTCGGCATTTTAAAATTAATTCCTATCCTCTCAAGCTCTTTTTTTAATAAAGCCATAATCAAAATTAACATTATGCGCCACAAAAATACTGCCTGATAATTGATTCAGTAACGGCGCTGCAATATCGCTAAATATGGGCGCATTGCTTACCATGGCATCGTTAATGCCTGTAAGCGAGGTAATAAAACGAGGGATGGGTCGCTCTGGGTTTATCAATGTGGTCCATGTATCAACTATTTCGCCCTGCTTTACTTTAACAATACCAATTTCGGTAATGCGGTTACCGCCTTTGAGGCCTCCTGTAGTTTCAATATCTACCACACTATAAATACGGTTAGGGTCTACATACCACTTCACCGCGGCAATATTGACTTTAAAACCACTGTTTTTTAAATTATCGATGCTCACTAGCTGGTTTCTTTTAAGCTTGTCTCCGGGCGCTTTTACCTCCTCAAAATGAACTGCGCTGTTATCAACAATCATTAAATCGGGGTAACCATCTTTTAATTGTCGGTAGTTTTTTGCCATGTTTTTTAAATGGCTTAATAGCGCATTTATCGGGCTGTTTAAAATAAGCATCTCTAATGGCTTTAATACATCTTTGTGCCATCTAAATAAGCCATTTGATTGCTCATAATACTTAGCTGAATGGTTACACACTAAACGCAGCAATTTTTGGGTACTATTACACGCAGCCAGCCGCGCCTCTACTTGCGAGGATTGATTTAAATAAAATGTATCCGTTTTTAAGGCTTGCGGGTAAATATCAAACTCATTGCAGGGTGGGGTTGGGGTTTCAATAAAAAGTTCCTGCCAAAAAACCAGCGCAAATAAGCTTTGCCACAAGGTATTCTCAGTATAAAAAACCTGCTTACCTTGACGAGTGTAGTGATCACTTACACCTAACTCAACATCGCCACGATAGAGCTCATCAACTTCTATAATACAGCGTGTACTGGCTAACATTTCACTAAGCCGTGAGCGTGTTTGCTTGTTAAATTTACGCATTAAAAAGTCATCCGCAAAGTACAGTAACTCATCGGTGAGCGGATTTTCTATAATTTTCTCAAGTTGCGCCTTTACCCATTCTTTATTGCCTAAACGGTATTGCTCTCTTATTTGAATTTCTAGGGCGTGCGCATCATCCTCGCAGGCATTAAGTACATCAAACGCTAATACAGGGTTAGTTGTTTTTAGTTGCTTATAAAGTATGATCAATAACTTATTCTTTAGCTCTCGAGCTACAACCCCTACTGCTACTTCATTTATTAACTGTTTTGCTAACGTCTCATTTTCATTGTCATCTTTCGCGTTTTTAACGGCTAACCGAAAACGGTTTAACACATAGTTAGATTGCGCTTCCTCAATTGAGTCAAAGCGAGACAAACTTTCATTATGCCCTTGCCTAACAGGGGTTACCCCTAAGTCTCTTAGTACAAATCGATTTTGATGATTAATATCGCCTGCACTGAGCCTGCCAATATATAAAAATTCAAAATACTCGTAATACTCTTCTCTATTATTTATCACGTACTGATTATATAAGTGTGCAAGACACTCTGGCTTAGATTCAAAGAATGAACTAGCTATTTCAACTAAGTTACTTTTAGCAGCGCTTTTTTTAAATAATGGTGGTTGTTCTTGCTTTTCTAGCAGCTCTATTAAGGCCGGTTTTGTTAGGTGACTTAGTAGTTGCCTATGATCTTTATTAGAGGGTTCTACAATTAACTTTGCCGCTTTTAATTTAAAAAGTGCTTGGTATGGCGAACTAATTTCTTCGTAGTTTAATGATTGGGTTTGAACTAAATAAGGCTTACGAGAATAAATGCGCGCCAACATACACTGGCTCTGCTCGTCGAGCGTATTTATTTTACTAATAAATGAAATATGCCTTTGCTCGAGTAAATGCATGCATTTCTCGCTCACAAACGTTAATAGCTCTCTAAAATGTGCCAAATAATATTTCGCTGGTAACTCTTTTTTCATAAAACCGCCCACACTGTATATAAAAACAGTATCTAGTATCTCGTTATTTTTATCAACCCAATAAATTTTTATGCATACGTATTACTATTGAAATATCTTTTTTAGCGTGATCACTCTGTGCTAAGGTTGCCAGCAAATTTAGTGCTACTTTAACTTCATTACACATAATAAAAATTAGGATTGAACAACATGACGACACAGCATGCAACTAAAGGTGAGCATAGCGCACAGACTAAGTGCTCGCTTTTATATGTTATTTTTATATCGGCCATTGCCGCTATTGGTGGCTTTTTATTTGGTTTCGATTCGGGCGTTATAAACGGCACCGTATCGGCATTAGGTAATACATTTAACTCAAGCAGTGTTGCAACTGGTTTTAATGTTGCATCTGTATTATTAGGTTGTGCGCTGGGGGCTTTAGCTGCTGGCCCATTAGCTGACAAATTTGGCCGTCGCGCTATTATGATTGTCACTGCCATTATATTTGCAGTCAGCGCTTTTGGCTCTGGGGTTGCCGATAGTTCTGCTGAGTTTATTTTTTACCGCTTATTTGGCGGATTAGGCATAGGGGCAGCCTCTGTTTTAGCACCTGCTTATATTGCAGAAGTAGCACCAGCAAGTTTACGTGGTCGTTTAGCGACATTACAACAACTCGCTATCGTACTTGGTTTATTCGCAGCCTTTTTAAGTAATTACCTAATTGCTAACGCCGCTGGCGGTGCCGAAGGTATTTTAATGTTAGATTTAGCCGCATGGCGCTGGATGTTTTGGGCTGAACTTGTTCCTGCAGGGTTATTTTTAATTGGCGTACTTTTTATTCCTGAGTCACCGCGTTACCTAGTCGCACAAGGTAAACTTAAACACGCTAAAACTGTATTTAATAAAATCTCAAATGACGATGCTGATACGCAAATCAATGACGTGAAGCAGTCTCTGCAAAGTGATAAAAAACCAAGTATTCGCGACTTATTTATTGATGGCAGTAAAAAAGTACATCCTATTGTTTGGGTGGGTGTGGCTTTATCAGTTTTCCAACAATTTGTTGGTATTAACGTGGTATTTTATTACGGCTCAGAGCTTTGGCAAGCCGCTGGTTTTGACGAATCACAATCACTGTTTATTAATGTGCTTGCCGGCACCACCAATATTTTATCTACCTTTATAGCTATTGCCTTAGTCGATAAAGTAGGCCGTAAGCCACTACTATTGGTAGGTAGCATAGGTATGTTTATTAGTTTAAGTGCACTTACCTACACCTTTGGAAGTGCAGGCCTTGATGAAGCGGGCAAATTAGCACTTAGCGAAAATATGGGTACCTTTGCATTAATAATGGCTAATTTGTTTGTGGTATTTTTTGGCTTAAGTTGGGGCCCTATAGTGTGGGTGCTACTTGGCGAAATGTTTAATAACCGTATTCGCGGTGCGGCCCTTGCTGTTGCAGCTAGCGCGCAATGGATAGCTAACTTTGCTATTACTATGACCTTCCCGATTATGCTCGGCAGTATTGGTTTAGCTGGCGCTTATGGCTTTTATGCCTTATCGGCATTTATTAGTGTATTTTTTGTGGTCAAATACATCAAAGAAACACGCGGTATGAAATTAGAGTCAATGTAATTACTTAGCCTGAGTAGCATCGACTTGCCATTAGTTTACTCAGGCTAATCCTCCGTCCTATTATCTTTCTGCTCATAAAACTAATTAGATACATTTAACCATTTGGCAAGCGAATACTCTCTGGCACGGTGTAAGCTTTTGCCTGTTGAACCATTATCAACTGAGTATATTACCAATCACAGTGTATAAATCATCACTATTAATTGGTTTGGCAATAAAGTCATCCATACCGGCTATTAAGCATCGCTGTTTATCTTCTTCATAGGCATTAGCCGTAATCGCTACTATAGGCACTCGCCAACCTGTTTTAAGTTCCATAACTCTAATCGTACGTGTGCATTCATAACCATCCATGTTAGGCATTTGGCAATCCATTAAAATCAAATCAAACGATTGCTCTTTTAATACATCAAGAGCCTTAATACCATCCTCGGCCATAACAACCACAGCTTTAGTCGGCTCCAACATTTTTGAAATAACCTGCCGATTTATCGCATTATCTTCTACCAACAGTATGTGCTTACCCAGCAGATTTGGTTGCAAAGCTGCTTTTTTAGGTAAGGTTGAGGGAGCGTCTGCTGACTCTGGTGCACTAATACTAAACGCAAACGTACTACCTTTACCCTCTTCGCTGTTTAACTGAATTTCACCGCCCATCATTTTTATCAGCTTTTGAGAAATAGCCAACCCGAGCCCTGTTCCCCCATATTTACGAGCAACGCCCACATCAGCTTGAGTAAATTCGCTAAATAACAGTGATTGCTGTGCCTTCGCAATACCAATGCCACTATCTTCAACGCTAACTTGAAGCTTATTATCGTGATAATCAAACGACAAATTCACAAAGCCTTGCTGCGTAAATTTATACGCATTAGAGAGTAAATTAATGATCACCTGATTTAAGCGTAATTCATCAACACTAATGCACAGTGGCAAATTCTTAGATTGAATAACCGTAAATTCTACCTCTTTGGCAGCAACAATAGAGGAAAATAAAGAACGTATATTTTCGATAAATGGAGTTAGCTGCGTAGGCTTAATATTTAACTCCATGGCATTTGCTTCAATTTTAGAAAAATCTAAAATATCGTTAAGAATATTAAGCAAGTTTTTTGCACTTTTTTGTTGTGTGATTAACAACTCCTTTTGTTCGGTACTTAAGGACTGATCTCGAAGCAAAACCTCTCCCATACCTAATATGCCATTCATAGGTGTTCGAAGTTCGTGACTCATGTTTGCTAAAAATTGTGACTTAGCAATATTTGCTTCATTGGCGAGTTTAACTGCTTGTGTTAATTCAGTTGTTTGCTCTGCGACTTTCTCTTCTAATTGCTGATTAAAATGACTAAGCTGTTTATTGAGATCTTCATTTTTTACATTAGAAGTTTGCAAACTTTTAATTGAGTGTTGTAGTGCATTGCCCAACATTTCAAATTGTTGCTGTAGTTGCAGCACTTCATACCAACTAGAATCTGTATTAAATACGTGTTTTTTAGTTTTACTAAAGCTATTAATTAAATGAGTGAGCTCTATGATGGGTTTAACCAACAAATGGGTAAATTTATGAATAAATAAAACCACTAGTGCAATAGAGCATAATCCTAATAACATAGTAGGCAACCATGCAGCCACTACCACCATAGTTAAATGTTTACGATTATATAACGATATAACCTGCCAACCTGTGTTGTCGTCAACATACTGATTTGTATGGTACATCTCGTTATCATTTGAGCGAAAAAGTTGATTGCCACTGAGGCTTTGAAGACTAAGTTCCTGCTGCTTAAAATCACTGAGCGCAGCAAACTGGCTTAACGAACTAAATACCACTTTTTTATCTGCATCTAGAACAAGTAAATCCCCATTATATTCAAATAAATTTGGTATAAACCGCTCTAATTGATCTAGCTTAAGTGATCCCTCAACGACCCCATAAAACTCATCATTTTTATAAATCGGGGCGGAAAGCGCTACAATGGGTTGATCGCCTAATCCTCTGCCTTGAAAAACACCACTGATGTAGCCCAACGGGAACTGCTGAGCTTGAGCAAAATAAGGACGATCATTAATATAACGCTGACTCTGACTCAAACCACTGAGTAATTCACTCGGCATACTTTTCTCGACATAACCTTCAGAGCTGGCATATAGACTAGTTACAAAGCCAGGATATAATTCCATTAGCCGCTCTAACTGCTGTTGTATTGATACCCCAGCACTTATTGCATCACTGGTTATTACCATGGCACTTTTATGAAACAATAAATAATCACTCAGCTGGGCACTGATCGAACGAGATTTTTCTTTAAGTTGAGTGTTTACTTCGTATTCTAAGCGCGAATAATGCTGATTAACCAAAAAGGCACTGGTGATCAAAACCACTAAAGCAATAATTATACTTACAACATAGCTTAATATTCGGGCCAGAGGCTGCCCTTGATAAGCTCGGCTTGCATGGGGGACAAATATACTCACCAAGTCAACCAAAGCCAACGCTATCATAGCATTGATTAAGTATTTTGAGGCAGCCACAACAAGTGTGAGCCAAGGCAGGCCTATAACAAAGTGACCCAAAACCCACACCAGTGGTAAGCCCACTAAAAACCAAAATACGGCGCCTAAAGGAAGTATTGGCTTAGAACGCTTTAAACAAAAGACATAAAGCCAAAATAGCTCAAGTACATAAACAACACTGGTCCAGCTATGCCCCCAGCGATAAAATAAAAAACCAGTTACAATCGCTAAACTAAGAAGAGAATAACGAAGCCCTGCAAACACTAGGCTAAGTATTACAAACGTCTGACCAAATAAAAATTCAGAGCTATCAAAAAAATACAGAGGTAGAAGGTTAGCGCAACCTCCAATAAGCCCGAGTAATATTGCCAGCGCCCATTTATTCCTCTGAGATGCCATATTGACCCTTTATAGCTTTATTGAACACCTGCGGTGTATAGTATAATCACGAGTTTTAATTATTACTTACCCGTTAGCTATTGTCTATAATGACAAAAAATTAGCTAAGTGCGTAAAAGCTAGAATTAGCGTACGAATAACAAAATAAAATATTAGAAAATAGATAAATGGAATTTTAATACACCCAAATGAGGAGTTTGGGTGGCAGTCTTACCAGCCACATCTCGGCACACACGTCACAAACTGTGGCTGCTCCCTTCCGGGCCTGACCAGGTTCGCCTGCTAGTGTTGCGAGAGGACCAATAAGACTACCATTGAGGGCCTTGGTTGGCGCGATTGAGATTATCTCTACTTTTGCTCTGTTATTCAAGGAATAATCAAAAAAGAAAGTGCGATTGCATACTTCATATACAATCGCAGTCTATTTAGGTGTTAAAGCGATTATTAATTGCTCTCTAACTCAGCTTTAATATTACGTAGTGCCGCTTTTACTTTTTTCATGTTCTCTGGGCCCATGCGTAAAAGTTGCTTTTGCGCTGCGGGTAATTGTTCCCATTCAGAAAACGCATACTGATAAGTCACTGAGTCACGTAATAGAGGTAAACTGCCTTTTGGCTCAGGAGTATCAAGTAACAGGTCAATGGCATCTTCAAGTGTTTGAGTAAACTCATCATCACCATAGCCTATTTCAGTGTATGCGCTATTGATTAGCGGTTTATATTCTTCATATAAGCGCACGGTTTGTGCTGCACTCATACTTGTTAATATTTTTACATACGGGGTATAGCGTTCATAGCTATTAGGATCAATGGTTAAAATATCGCCTTCGTTTACGCTAAAACCTTCTTCTAACTTTGTAACTGGGGTGTGTTTTTTAGCCACTTTACCTTTTGCTAAGTTATCGATAAACACCACACCACGACGAATAACATCATCATTTAACACTAAGCTCATCGCTACATCACCCAAGTATTCATCTAATTTTGCAATGACTACAGGGTCGCTGTCGTTTAACGTTGGTAAAGGCACAATCTCGGCTTCGGGCTCAACCTCTGGACGCTGAGCTGGAACGGCTAATTCGGCAGGTTTTTCAGGTTTAACAGAAGGCGCACCTACCACAGGGTCGTTTTCAGGCTTTAGCTCCATAATAGGTTGCTCTTTTACCGGTTCTTCAACCTGCATTACTGTTTTTGGAGATTCACTTGGTTTTAATAAAACAAACGCAGCGGCAATAATGATGATTAGTAAAATAACCCCTGCAAAGATAAGGTTGTTATTCGGCGGACGTTTTTGAACATCTGATTCTGATGGTTTATCTGACATACGAACTCCATAAATATAAAAATGCGATGCTGTTTAGAGTACTCTAAACAGGTTTAATTCATTAGTTGCACTAATTATTTATTAATGTAGCTAATGTATCCTTTGATTCTTCTAGCTTAAAGACTTACAGTGCATAAATAAAGTAAAGACAGTGAACAGTTTAAATACGTAACATGAAAATTAAGCAAGTCGATCCCAGTAAACCTAAAATTGCCTTATTACTTACAGGTGGTGGTGCCCGAGCGGCTTATCAAGTCGGCGTATTAAAAGCATTAGCGCAAAGTATGCCAAGAACCGCTCCGCTGCCCTTTAGAGTGATAAATGGAACCTCTGCCGGCGCAATTAATTCTACGGCGTTAGCATGTTACGCTTCATGTATGCATTTAGCAGTTAGAAAACTAGAAACAGTATGGAAAAACTTTTCCACCTCTATGGTGTACAAAAGTGACTTCTTTAGTGTATTTGGCCATATTACGCGTAATATTTTAACTAGTTTTCAGTCTGAGCATATAAACCATCCACCAGCGAGTTTGTTAAATAATCGGCCACTTAGGAAACTGTTAAACGATATTCTTGATTTACATCGAATTGAACGTAACTTACATCGTGATTACTTAGAGGCGCTGTCGATTACGGCATCCAGCTATACAACAGGCGATTCTGTTGCTTTTTTTCAGTCAAATACGCAGCATTCTTGGCAACGAGCCAAACGCGAAGGACGCGCTACGCGTATCAATGTTGAACACCTAATGGCCTCAAGTGCTATTCCTATGGTGTTTCCTAGTGTGAATATTTATAACCATTACTTTGGCGATGGCTCAATACATCAGCTTTCACCTTTAAGCCCCTCTATTCACTTAGGGGCCAATAAAATATTTATTATTGGTGTTGAACAACCTAAAGAACCTCATCCTCCGGGTTACTCTGCGCATTTCCCCGGGCTTTCTGCTGTAGCAGGTCACTTACTCGACAGTGTATTTACCGATACCATGCAGTCTGATTTAGAACGCTTAGACAGAATAAATCGTACGCTAGGACTATTACCCAATAGGGACAAACATCAAGAGTTAAAACAAATAGAGAGCTTTATTATTAATCCTTCGCAAAACTTTAATGCTATTGCAGCGCAGTACTATGATGATATGCCTTGGGCAATTAAAGTGTTACTGCGTATGATCGGGGTAAAAAAGCGTTCTCAGTCGAGTTTAACCAGTTACTTATTGTTTGAAAAACGCTACACCCAACACTTAATTCAGATTGGTTATGACGACGCAATGGCTCAACTGCCTGAGATAAGAAAGTTTTTAGAGCTAGACTAGGGGCTGTTAATCTTTAAAGGTTAACAGGCTCTAACTCACTCAATGCCATCGAGTAAGTAGTGTTCAACATGCTCCACTCGCCTAGGTTTGCCTTGTAGCACTAAAATATCGTTTGCGTATAATATGGTATGATCTTGTGGCATATCCATTTCCTCCCCCTCACGACGCAATGCCTTAATTAGCACTTTTCTTTTACCTAAATTAAGCTCGCTAATAGCCTTATTTACCGCAAATGCTTTATCCGGCAAAGCAATAACATGTAAATACTCTAAGCGTTCGGGCAAGTTGGTATCGCTTTCGATATTTTCGCCTGCAAAAAAGCTTTGCAATAACTTATAGCGGTTGCGCCTCTCGCTACTAACTCGGCGAATTATTCGACTCATTGGCACACCTGACATAGATAATACATGTGAGACCAGCATTAAACTTGCTTCAAGCGCCTCAGGCACAACCTCAGTAACCCCTAGCGCTTTTAAGCGCTCTAACTGACTATCATCACGGGTTCTTATGAGTATTTTAACCTTAGGTGCAACCTGTTTAATGGCATCAATCACTATTTGAGTTTGTTGAAATTCCGTAAAAGTAATAATCACTAAGCGTGCCCGCTCTACCCCAGCACACTTTAAAATATCTTTTTGTTCGACGTGACCAAACAATAAAGGCTCACCCGCCGCTTTTCCTTCCTGTACTAAAATGGGATCGCTTTCAATGGCCACATAATCAATAGCCTCTGGCGATAAAAAGCGAGCAATGGTTTGCCCTACCCGAGAAAACCCACATATAACTACATGGTTATGATAAAGCGGACTGCTTTGCGGCTCGTCTTCATAGGTAAACTTAGCGCGCTCTAACATTCCCAGTCGCTTTAAAATAAAGGGAGTCTTATCGATTAAATACGGGGTGAGTGCCATAGAAATTACGCCCATGGCAATTAAAAATGAGACTTGCTCCACATTTAGTAAGTCATGCTGTGCTGCGAGTGCTATTAACACAAAACCAAACTCACCCATTTGCCACAGCATAATAGCGCACGCTAACGCGTCTTGTTTTCGCTCACCCATAAACAAAGACGAGACGGTAACTACGGCAATTTTTAAAATTAAAATACCAACTAAGGCTGCAATAATGATACCTGTATTATCAAATACAAAGCTTATATCTAGCTGCATACCTACGGTGACAAAAAATAGCCCCATTAAAATATCACGAAACGGGCGAATATCCGCTTCTAACTGATGGCGATAATGGCTCTCCCCAAGCATCATACCCGCTAAAAAAGCCCCTAATGCCATTGATAAGCCAAATGAATAAGTAAGTAAACCCGCAAATAAAGCAACTAATAAAGTGGTTAATACAAACAGTTCATCGCTTTTTGCTAATGCCACTTCATTAAAGACTTTAGGTAAAACCCATTTACCAATAGCCCATAACAACACACATACAAACGCACCTTTAGTGAGTGCAAATAACAAAGCCCAACCAATACCATTTGAGTCATTGCTGGCAAACAAAGGCAAAATAATCAGTAATGGCACAACGGCAATATCTTGAAATAATAAAACGCCGATTGCCAATTGCCCTCTGCGTTTATTTAAATCACCGCTCTCTTTTAATAATTTAGCAACTACGGCGGTAGAAGAGAGCATAATAATAATGCCAATAGTAAAACTGGTTAATAAATTAAAATTTAATAAATACAAGATCACTATCAGCAAAATACTACTGACAAATACTTGCAACGACCCTAAACCAAATACAATGTTACGCATTGCCATTAAGCGCGATACAGAAAACTCCAAACCTAAACTAAACAGCAAAAATACAATACCTAGCTCTGCAATAAAGTCCATTTCATGGCTTTGTGCCATCCAACCAACACCATGGCCACCAGCTAGTAAACCTACCGCTAAATAAGCTAATACAGGGGGAAGCCCTATGCGCTTAAATAGCCATACAAATAAAACCGCAGCGACTAAAAGTCCAAAAATCTGAGTATTAATACTTTGCAACGCAAACCTTATAACAATCTATGGGGTGTGACTTAACTATAGCAACCGCATAAGTTTCAGCCAGAATTAAAATGTGGCACGCGATCTGCTTAATTTACAAAAGTAATACTATAGGGGGAATAAATAGTGGAAAACGTTCATATTTTGACACAACGTATCTCTGGTCGCGGTGAATTTTTGCCGTTCTCAGCAGAGCAATACAGTAGCAATACACCAACAGCCCTGCATGAGCTGTCAACTAAACTACAAACTAGCTTAGTACTGGAAGATATTTTAGGCACATTTGCAAACTTTGCAAAACAACTGCTTAATTTTTCTGGAGTACACTTTCAAACTGCGCATATTGATGTGAAAACACCCAATAGTAATGTTGAAAACCCAGCCTACTCATTTGATCTAAACGTGGAAAATGAGCATTTAGGCATTCTCACTTATTACACCAAATACCCGCTTAGTGCGGCTATTGAAAAAAAACTACAACAGTTTCACAGTGTATTAATTTATCCACTGCGTAATGCAATAATGTACAACCGTGTATTAAAGCTGGCAACTAAAGACTCATTAACCGGATTAAACAACCGTAGTCAATTTAATGACATGTTGCTACAAAAGCTTGAAAATCATAGACGTAACGGCCATCAATTTAGTTTAATGCTACTTGATTTAGACAACTTCAAACAAGTTAATGACAACTATGGTCATAAAATTGGCGATGACGTTTTAAAAGAATTTGCAGCTGTACTATCTAGCAGTATAAGAGGCACTGATTCTGTGTTTCGTTTTGGTGGCGATGAGTTTTCAATACTAATTGAAGACCCTGCTTTTACTACCAATAAAGTGGTGTCTGAGCGTATTATGCGTTTGGTAAGAAACTCTCCGATTATGTCTAAATACGATGTCACTGCCAGTATTGGCTTTACACTGACTAACAACGGCGACTGCCATAACGAGATATTTTCTCGTGCGGATAAGGGCTTATATAAAGCAAAAGCTTCTGGGCGAAATTGCGCAAAAGCTTATTAAGCAATAAAAACATAACGCTTCAAAAGCCTAGCCTCCCCCGCTGGGCCTTTTTACGCTACTTTTTTAATATAAAGTACTTATAAATTAGCAGCATGGCACAAAAACCAAAAAAGAAGCCACTGAGTAAATTAAGTAATGCGGCAATTGTCGCAAGCGGTGTAAAAAGCACTAACAGTAAAGGCGTACTCACTCCTAAAATAAAAAACACGCCCCCCTTACCTAACCAATAGGCAAGTAAAATGGCGGCAC
Organism: Pseudoalteromonas sp. BSi20311; assembly: GCF_000239875.1. Lineage (NCBI taxonomy): Bacteria > Pseudomonadati > Pseudomonadota > Gammaproteobacteria > Alteromonadales > Pseudoalteromonadaceae > Pseudoalteromonas > Pseudoalteromonas sp. BSi20311. The sequence goes on from NZ_BADU01000063.1 coordinate 13,394, forward strand.
ATACCATACCGCCCAACACAGCGTAGCCTAATGTAATTATATTAAGGGTTAAAAATACATTCGCTAAAACTGCAATCAATAGCGTAATTAATATGCCAATGGGTGCCTTATTTATAAGCGACAGCCCAACATGAGGTTGTTGACTCATAATTTATACTCCCAAATAACTCCATTCTCATCTTTATGGTTATCACTAACAAAATAACCAACCACTTGAACTAGCTCATCATTGTAAAAAATTAATGGAATATCAGCACGTAGCCAAGGCGCTACTTTTGCATCTTTAAACCAATGTTTAAGGCTATTACTGCCTGGTTTTTTGAGTGGTTTAATACGCGCACTATTACAGTTAAAACGAACACTGACTTGTTCATCAGGTTTAGGGGCGCGTATACCTATTCCCTGCAGGCATTGTAGTATTTGTCCGTCATTCAGCACTAGTTCGCGACTTGTTACGCGTTCAATATTTACGGCTAAAGGCGTCGGCTGCACAAAATAAAGTAAACCTTGATGGCGACGTATTTGCCCATCGCTTAGCTCAATTTTTATTTGTGCATCAGCTTGTGCATGAATGGCTTGGCTCATTATTTGTGTTAATTGCTTTTGTGAGGGCATAGTGTGGCTAAATAATGCCAGCCACGCGCGTAATACATTAGCAGTGCGGCCAGCGCTGTAATCAGACAGCTTATGTAATTCAAGTGCTTGATGTTGATTAATGCACTGAGCGAGATCTTGCTGGGTATACTCATCCAGTAGTGCTTGCTGCTGCTGTAAAAGCTCAATACTTCGTGCTGTACACTGCTCAAACCCAGTAAAACGTTCTGCCAACTTTGGCACGATTTGTTGACGCAAAAAATTACGCTCAAAGCGTTCATCCGAGTTTGATTCATCGGTAATATGACTAATATTAAATTGTTGGGCAAATGCTTCTATTTCACTGCGCTTTATTGCCAGTAATGGCCTAAAACACTCACGACCACTCTCAAGCACTCTGATTGGCTGCATAGCACCCAGCCCTTTTAAGCCTGAACCACGTTTTAATCGCAGTAAAAAAGTCTCTATTTGATCGTTTAGATGCTGACCTAGCAAAATGACACTACCACTGGGGCTGTATTCATCAAGCGCTTGATAACGCACTTTGCGGGCTTGTGCTTCAATACTGGTTCGCGATTGTTGCTTTACCGTGACTTGCGCCGCTTTAAAGTTAATTGCTAGCTGCTGACAACGTGCATAACAAAATTGCTGCCAATGAAATGCGTTTTCACTTAAACCATGATTTACATAAATTGCGCTTAAATTTAATTGCGGGTACTGCTGTTTTAACCCATGCATTATGTGTAACAACACCACCGAATCTACGCCACCAGATAAGGCCACAGTAAATGTGAATTGCCCGTTTTCTATATACTGATTAAGGGCTTGTTGTACCTGCAAATAAATTTGTGATGTGTGCATTAATATAACCAATGAGTAAATTACTAATAGCCCTGATAATAAAGGCTCTACGTTAAGGCATTTTAAAACAAAAAAAGCCGCATAGGCGGCTTTTTTCTCTATTTAACCTGAACTTTGGTTAAGAGATTTACTAACATATTGAATCATAGTAATAATTAGATTTATTCTCTCTAGCCAGAGATTTAAAGTGAAAACAAGGCGAATTTTCGCGTCAATAGCTGGCCTATTGCAAGTAAATTCAACGCAGTTAGCGCTGAAAATAGCTGCTTGAGATAGATTTATTATCCAGAGTTCAGGTTATTTAGCTACATTTAGCTATTTTTAACAATAACCAAACGACATTAAACGCTTGTAACGTTGGTCCAGCATCTCTTCAAGCGATAACGCTTGTAGGTCTGCTAAATCGCGTTTAAGGCGAACTTTTAAGTTACGTGCCATGGCATCATAATTACGGTGTGCACCGCCTAACGGCTCATCAACTAGATTGTTGATTAAATCTAGCTCTTTAACACGCTCGGCTGTTACACCCATTGCTTCTGCTGCAAGTGGCGCTTTATCAGCACTTTTCCATAAAATAGAGGCACAGCCTTCGGGTGAAATAACCGAGTAAGTGCTGTATTGCAGCATGTTTACTCTGTCGCCGACACCAATCGCTAATGCACCACCTGAACCACCTTCACCAATAACAGTACAAATTGTTGGTACTTTAAGTGCGGCCATTACTTTTAGGTTACGTGCAATTGCTTCAGACTGACCACGCTCTTCAGCGCCAACACCTGGGTATGCACCTGGGGTGTCGATAAAGGTCATAATTGGCATTTTAAAACGCTCAGCCATTTCCATTAAGCGCAATGCTTTACGGTAACCTTCTGGTTTTGGCATGCCAAAATTACGTTTAATTTTTTCAGCAGTACCACGGCCTTTTTGCTGACCGATCACCATAACTGGCTCACCATCTAAACGGGCCACGCCGCCTAAAATTGCAGGGTCATTAGCAAACGTACGATCACCCGCAAACTCGTCAAATTCCGTGAAAATACGCTCGATGTAATCTCGAGTATAAGGACGCAACGGATGACGTGCTAGCTGTGATACTTGCCAAGCGCCAAGTTCAGAGAAGATTTTCTCCTTCATTTGTGCGCTCTTTTCTTTAAGTTTGCTGACTTCCTCTTCTAATCCAAGGTCTAATTCGCCAGCGCGGCTTACATTTTGTAATTCTTCAATTTTTGCTTCTAATTCTGCAATTGGAAGCTCAAAATCAAGATAATTGAGGCTCATGCTCTAAACTACCTAATTAGTTAAATTCTAGTTCTACATTTTGCGCTGCCATCAGCGATAACTTATGAATTAAGTCGTCACTTGGCGTAACACACCATTCGATCCCTAGGGTTAATTGCACCAACGCATCGGGGCGTTGATAATATACCTTGATCGGACACGTTCCCATTTTGTATGGTTCGAGTACTTTTTGTAATTTATCGAAGAAACCAGCCTCGATCTGCACCATATTCAGCGTCATCTTAATCGCTTTTATACGCTTTTCACGCGCCTGAGCAATGGTGTTTATTTCTCTGGCGGTCATTGTAATACCACCAGAGAAGTTATCAAAGCTGACCTGTCCGGATATCACCAAAATATTATTGATTTGCAACATATCTTGGTACATTTCAAACTGTTCTGGAAACAAGCGTACATCAATTCGGGCGCTTTTGTCATCTAAAGTTATTAAGCCCCAACGATTTCCTTTTTTATTAATTAAGGTTCTCGCTGCAATCACTAAACCTGCTCCAGTTGAGAGCACATCACGATTAGTTGGTTGTAAGTCGATGAGTCGACCACTGGTGTAATGCCCAAGCTCTCGTCGATACTGGTTTATAGGGTGACCGGTTAAGTAAAGGCCTAGGGTGTCTTTTTCGCCATCAAGCCACTGATTATCCGTAAGCGGTGTCGCTTTTATAAACGCTTGCTCTACTTCGTCAGGCTCTGTGGCCAGTAAACCAAACAAGTCACTTTGCCCTAACAGCTCAGCTTTGTTGTGTTGATCGGCTGCGCGCATTGCATCTTTTAAACTTGCCAGCAGCGTTGCTCGCCCAGGTTGATTTTTTTCTGGCCCTAGTTGGTCTAATGCACCTGCATAAATTAATTTTTCGGTGACACGTTTATTTAAGCGTTTTAAATCAACACGCGCACAAAAATCAAATAGGTCCTTAAATGGGCCGCCTTTTGCTCGCGCCTCTAATATGGCATCAACCGGCGCTTCACCCACACCTTTAATTGCTCCTATACCGTAAACAACTTCACCTTGAAGATTAACAGTAAACTTGTATTCACCAGCGTTTACATCGGGCGGTAACAAAGTGAGTTTCATGTTTTCACATTCATCCACCAGCGTTACTATTTTGTCGGTGTTATCCATATCAGCCGACATTACTGCAGCCATAAACTCAGCCGGGTAATGGGTTTTCATCCACAGCGTTTGATACGATACCAATGCATAAGCTGCTGAGTGAGATTTGTTAAAACCATAACCCGCAAACTTTTCAACCAAGTCGAATATTTTTATCGCAAGCTCGCCATCAATGCCATTATTACGCGCGCCCTCTTCAAAGGTTGAGCGCTGTTTTGCCATTTCTTCGGGCTTTTTCTTACCCATGGCACGACGTAACATATCGGCGCCGCCTAGTGTATAACCGGCCAGCACCTGCGCTATTTGCATAACTTGTTCTTGATACAAAATAATGCCGTAAGTCGGCTCAAGAATAGGCTTTAAACTTTCGTGTTGATATTGCGCATCGGGGTATGAAATTTCTTCTCTGCCGAGCTTTCGGTCGATGAAGTTATCTACCATGCCTGATTGCAGTGGACCTGGACGGAACAAAGCAACAAGGGCTATCATATCTTCGAAGCAATCGGGCTTTAATCGGCGAACTAGGTCTTTCATGCCGCGTGATTCTAGCTGGAATACTGCGGTGGTTTCAGCGCGCAGCAGTAGTTCAATACTTTTTTTATCATTCAGTGGAATGGTGTTGATATCAACCGGCTGCTTGCCTTCACGCTTTAAGCGCTCGTTGGTCATATCCACTGCCCACTGCAAGATGGTCAGCGTACGTAAGCCTAGAAAGTCAAACTTAACCAAACCGGCGGTTTCTACATCGTTTTTATCAAACTGAGTAACCGGAAACTTGCCTTCATCATCACAATAGAGCGCAGCAAAATCGGTAATTGTGGTCGGCGATATTACAACGCCCCCTGCGTGTTTACCGGCATTACGGGTACAACCCTCAAGAATACGACACATGTCGATTAAGTCTTTAACTTCTTCATCGCCGTCGTAGGCTTCTTGCAAACGAGGTTCAACTTCAAACGCTTTGGCTAAGGTCATTCCCGGATCGCCCGGAATAAGCTTAGAAATACGATCAACAAATCCATACGGATGACCAAGTACCCGGCCTACATCGCGTATAACCGCTTTGGCCGCCATAGTACCAAAAGTAATAATTTGCGATACCGCATCACGGCCATACAAGGCCGATACGTGATCAATTACTTCATCACGTCTATCCATACAAAAATCGACGTCAAAGTCGGGCATAGAAACACGTTCTGGATTCAAGAAGCGCTCGAAGAGTAAATCGAACTCTAGTGGATCAAGGTCGGTAATTTTAAGCGCATAAGCTACTAAGGAGCCCGCACCTGAACCACGCCCTGGACCTACTGGAATATTGTTATCTTTACTCCACTGAATAAATTCCATTACGATCAAGAAGTAACCAGGAAATCCCATTTGGTTAATTACATCGAGCTCTATCTTTAAACGCTCATCGTATTCGCCGCGTTTTTCTTGGCGTTCTTGCTCATCAGGAAATAAAAATTGCAGTCGTTCTTCAAGTCCATCTTGTGAGACTTTAACCAAAAACTCATCAATTTTTAATGAGCCTGTAGGGTAATCTGGTAGGAAATACTCACCTAATTGAACGGTTACATTACAGCGCTTTGCGATTTCTACAGTATTTTGTAACGCCTCTGGAATATCACTAAATAGCTCTGCCATTTGCTCTGGCGTTTTTAGGTATTGCTCTTGTGAAAAACGCTTTGGTCGGCGTTTATCATCTAGGGTATAACCATCAAAAATAGCCACCCGAATTTCATGGGCTTCAAAGTTTTCTGGCTTTAAAAATACCACTTCATTGGTAGCCACCACTGGCAGTTGCTCTGTGGTTGCAAGCTCTACAGCCATATGCAAATAATTTTCTTCTTGAGCACGGTTAGTGCGAATAAGTTCAATATAATAATGATCGCTAAAGTGCTGCTTATAAAAGCTTATCACCGACTCAACAATAGCGGGGTTGCCTTTTATTAATGCTTTTCCTAAATCGCCATCTTTAGCACCCGAGAGTATGATGAGCCCCTCTTTTAAATCAACTAACCATTCACGGTCAATCACTGGACGATGAAACACATGACCACGTTGGTAGGCTTTAGAAATTAATAAGGTGATATTTTTATAGCCAGTGTTATCTTTAGCTAATAACGTTATTCGGCTTGGCTCATCAGGAAACTCAGGACTACGTACCCAAAAGTCAGCGCCAACAAGTGGCTTGATACCTGCGTTATGCGCTGCGCCATAAAAACGCACTAAACCACAAAAGTTCATTTGATCGGTAATTGCCAGCGCTGGCATTTCAAGCTCTTGTGCTTTAGCAACAATTGGTTTGGTTTTTGCCAAACCATCAACCATCGAAAAGTCTGAGTGCACTCGTAAGTGAACAAAATCAGGAGCTGCCATAATTACTCCTTACCCGAAAGCGCAAGTACACGCTGCACCGGTTTAAAGCTCTTACGATGCTCATCTATAGCACCGTATTGTTCAAGCGCTGCAAAGTGTGCTTTAGTCGGATACCCTTTATGCCCTGCAAACCCATACTGTGGATAGCGCGCATCAAGTTCAATCATTTCATCATCACGGGCCACTTTTGCTAAAATAGACGCGGCTGATATTTCAGCGACTAAGCTATCGCCTTTCACCACTGCTTGAGCAGGCATAGCCAATTTAGGAAGGCGGTTTCCATCTACAAACACAAATTCAGGCACTGTGCTAAGTGCTTCCACCGCGCGGCTCATGGCAAGCATGGTGGCTTGTAATATATTTAGCTCATCTATTTCGCTTGGGCTACAACGACCAATGGCGTAACACAGTGCTTTTTCTTTTATTTCGATGGCTAATAATTGGCGTTTTTTATCCGTTAATTTTTTAGAATCGGCAAGGCCTGCGATTGGCTTAGCGGGATTTAAAATAACAGCGGCAGTAACCACATCACCCACCAGCGGTCCACGACCCACTTCATCTACGCCGGCAATTAGGGTTACATTAGGTCGTTCAATTTGCATTTATTAACTCCGCCACTGCATTTGCAGCTTGTTTACTTGCATCTAATCTAATTTTTTCATGTATGGCTAAAAAGCGGGCTTTTAATTCTTTATTATCGCTATTTAGCATAGGAGTGAGTGCCGCGGTTAAATTAGCCACATTACACTCACTTTGTAAAAACTCTGGTACTAATTCTTCGTCTGCCAATAAATTTGGAAGCGAAAAATATTTAATATTAAAGGTAAATAAGGTTTTAAAAATCCAATAACTTAGTGGTTTAATTTTATAACCAACCACCATTGGCTTTTTGTATAACATGCCCTCAAGCGTTGCCGTACCTGATGCCAGTAATATAGCATCGGCGGCTTGCATAGCTAAATTTGATTGGCCATCTAGTAAGTTAACATTAAGTGAGGGCGCTGTGGCATTTAAAATAGCAATAAACTGCGCTTTGCGCTTTTCGTTCACCAGTGGCACAACGACTTTAAGCGCTGGGTTCTGTGCTTGCAACTGAGCCGCTGTTTTTATGTAGGTTTCACTTAACAAGCCCACTTCTGAGCCCCGGCTCCCGGGTAATAACGCTAACACCTTGTCATCAGCATTTAAGCCTAGTTGGCTACGGGCTTGGCTATCGTCGTGCTCAAGTGCAATGTCGTCGGCTAATGTGTGGCCTACAAAAGTACAAGGTACTTGGTGCTTGTCGTAAAATTCTTTCTCAAAAGGTAATAAAGCCAATACTAAGTTAGTGGCTGCACTTATAGTGTGAATGCGTTTTTCACGCCACGCCCACACTGAAGGGCTAACGTATTGCACAGTTTTAATACCCGCATCTTTTAACGGTTTTTCTACACGTAAATTAAAATCGGGCGCGTCAATGCCTATAAACACATCAGGAGGATTATCAATAAAATGCTGCACAAGTTGTTTGCGAATTTTTAGTAAACGCGGTAAACGGCCAAGGACTTCAACCAACCCCATAACCGACAGTTCATCCATATCAAACAGCGTTTTGCAGCCTTGAGCTTGCATTTTAGGACCTGCAATACCTTCAAAAATTGCATCAGGAAAATGCGCTTTAAGCGCTTTAATGAGCCCTTCACCTAAAATATCGCCCGACAGTTCACCTGCCACAATACCAATTCGTAGTTGTTTTTTATCTTTTTTCATTTGCTATTTTTTCACAAGTAAACCCGGCGTTCATACCGATTAGTTTACCGTGTTTTAAGGCTAGGTTAAACGCTTAAAACGCACCACTTTTTTCTAGCTTACTCTTAATTGATGATTGCGTATTTTATAGACTGATTTAATGTCATAGTATATTAAAGTTTTCTAATATACATATTGACAAAAATTGTACTAACACTAATAATGACGCAAACTTTCAGAAATTACTGAAAGTTTATTAAAAACATTAACAATTGCTTTGTGCTGTCACTGCATCACAACCAAAGGAGCCAAAAATGATAGATGAAACCTTTGTGGATCTATCGCGATTACAGTTTGCTGTCACCGCTCTATTTCATTTTTTATTTGTGCCGTTAACAATCGGTATGACCTGGATTTTAGTTATTATGGAATCGGTTTATGTTATGACCGGTCGCGAGATTTATCGTGATATGACTAAGTTTTGGGGCAAGTTATTTGGTATTAACTTTGCTATTGGTGTGGCTACCGGCCTCACTATGGAATTTGAGTTTGGTACTAACTGGTCGTATTACTCTCATTATGTGGGTGATGTATTTGGTGCACCACTGGCTATTGAAGGCTTAATGGCCTTCTTTTTAGAGTCAACATTTGTGGGGATGTTCTTTTTAGGCTGGGATAGGCTCTCTAAACGCCAGCATTTAGGGGTAACATTTTTAATGGCGCTGGGTACAAATATGTCTGCGCTGTGGATTTTAGTTGCTAATGCGTGGATGCAAAACCCAGTCGGGGCAGAGTTTAACTATCAAACCATGCGTATGGAAATGACCAGTTTTGCAGAGCTGGTATTTAACCCAGTAGCACAAGTTAAGTTTATTCATACCGTGTCTGCAGGTTATGTTGCCGCCTCTATGTTTGTACTTGGAATTAGCAGCTGGTACATATTAAAAGGACGTGATTTGGCATTTGCTAAACGTTCGTTCTCGGTGGCATCAGGCTTTGGTTTAGCCTCTATTTTATGTGTTATTTTACTCGGTGATGAATCTGGCTACGAAGTCGGTGAAGTACAAAAAGTAAAACTCGCGACCATTGAAGCGGAATGGCATACCGAAGAGGCCCCCGCCGCTTTTACCATGCTAGGTATTCCTGACTCTGAAGAGCAAGTAACTCATGCTGCGGTTAAAATTCCTTACGCATTAGGTATTATTGCAACGCGCTCACTTGATGAACAAGTAATTGGTATTTCAGATCTTGAGAAAAAACACGAGAAGCGTATTCGCAATGGCATGATTGCTTATGAATACCTAGAAAAACTTCGCGCAGGTGACGATACCCCTGCAAATATCGAAAAGTTTGATAACGTGAAAGATGATTTAGGCTATGGCTTATTACTTAAACGTTACACTCCTAACGTGGTAGATGCCAGCGAGGCACAAATACAACAAGCCGTTAAAGACTCCTTCCCTAAAGTGGGCCCTATGTTTTGGTCATTTAGGATTATGGTTGGCTGTGGCGTAATTATGCTTGGCGTGTTTATTCTCTCTTTTTATTACAACGCCCATCGTATTATTGAACAAAAACGTTGGTTGTTATGGGCGGCGGTATTGAGCATTCCTCTGCCTTGGATTGCTATTGAATTTGGTTGGATTGTGGCTGAATATGGCCGTCAACCATGGGCTATTTCTGAAGTATTACCGACCTTTTTAGCAACGTCATCGCTGACGGTTAATGATATTTTAATTAGCTTAACTGGTTTTATTATTTTCTATACTGGACTGGCGATTGTTGAAGCATGGTTAATGATTAAATTTATTAAGCAAGGACCAAGCTCCCTTCATACCGGTAAGTACCATTTTGAATTACCTGATCACAGCTCGGCTGCTAAAGGAGAACTATCATGATTTTTGATTATGAAACATTAAAAATGCTCTGGTGGTTAATTATTGGTGTGCTGTTAATTGGTTTCGCCATTACCGATGGTATGGATATGGGCGTTGCCATGTTGCTACGCTTAGTCGGCAAAACAGATTCTGAACGCCGTACCGTTATTAACACTATTGGCGCCCATTGGGATGGTAACCAAGTATGGTTTATAACCGCAGGTGGCGCTTTATTTGCAGCATGGCCTATGGTGTATGCGGCAGCATTTTCTGGTTTTTACTTTGCCATGATGCTGGTGTTATTTGCATTATTTTTTAGACCTTTAGGCTTTGATTATCGCTCTAAGGTTGACTCTAAACGCTGGCGTAATAACTGGGACTGGGGCTTATTTGCCGGCAGTGCCATACCTGCCCTAGTATTTGGTGTAGCGTTTGGTAACTTATTTTTAGGCGTGCCGTTTCATATCGATAATTTATTAAGAGTCAGTTACCAAGGTTCGTTTTTTGCCTTACTTAATCCGTTTGCGCTCATTGCCGGCTTAGTTAGTATTACCATGTTAATTGCACATGCGGGCATGTGGCTACAACTGCGAACCGCTGATCAAGTTGCTGAGCGCTCAGGACAATATGGTCGTTACTCATTACTTGCCTTTATAGTATTATTTGCAGCGGCCGGTGTGTGGGTTGCCAACCTAACAGGTTATCAAATTGCCTCTATGGGCGACACCCAAGGTCATGCAGATCCACTAGCTAAAGTAGTTACCACGGCTCAAGGCGCATGGCTTAATAACTACAGTGAACGTCCATGGACAATGACCTTCCCTATTTTGGCATTTGCGATGGCACTGTGTGCACTGCTGTTTTCTAAATTGAATAAGCCCGCGTTGGGATTATTAGCAACCAGTGTGATGTTAATTGGGGTGATTATGACTGCGGGCGTTTCATTATTTCCGTTTATTATGCCTTCAAGCAATAACCCTGATATTAGCTTAACAATTTGGGATGCGGTATCGAGCCACAGAACACTCAATGTTATGTTCATTGCTGTGGTTATATTTGTGCCACTCATTTTAGCCTACACCACCTGGTGTTATGTGAAAATGTGGCGCAGAGTGACCGTTGATGAAATTGAAAATAACCCTCACGGCAGTTATTAAGGAGACTAAATTATGTGGTATTTCGCGTGGATTTTAGGTGTACTGCTTGCTTGTACCTTAGGTGTCATAAACGTGATGTGGTATGAATTTCATCAAAATAAAAACAGTATTGCTGATGATGAACAAGCCACCCATGATTTATTAAACGAGCATAATACAAATCACAATGACGACTAATCCCCGACCAAATCGCGCGCAGCAACAACCCCTGCGCGCTTTTTTAAAGCAGCAGAGTAAACCGGCGGCAATGTGGTTAAAGCTGAGCATTGCACTTGGAACAGTTAATGCAATTTTAATGATTGCAGGAGCTTACTTACTCGCGCAAACCATTCATGAGGTGATGTTTGAAGGGCATAGTTTAGCCCAAGTAACCCACTATTTATGGCCTTTAGCGGGTATTATTTTACTGCGCGCCATTTTCTTAGCACTCAGCGAGCGATTAAGCGCATTTGCTACGCTTAAAATTAAATCGGCTATTCGCCAAACCTTACTCGATAAACTCACACAACTCGGCCCAAGTTATATAGAGAAAAATGGCCAAGGCGCTACGCTCAACACGCTGCACAATGGTGTAGAGGCACTCCATGACTACTATGCTAAATACCTACCCGGTGTTGCCTATAGTGCGCTTATTCCATTGGCTATATTAGTGGTTATATTTCCTACCGATTACAAAGCAGGATTAATATTTTTATTAACCGCGCCACTTATTCCTTTTTTTATGATTCTAGTTGGTCACAAAGCCGAGGCGCTTAATCAAAAACGTTGGCAACAACTGGCAGTATTAGGAAACTATTTTTTTGACCGTGTACAAGGGCTTACTCAACTAAAATTATTTAATGCCACGCGCAAAGAACTCAAACAAATTGCGCGTATTTCAGATGATTTTAGGCACGCAACGCTAAGCGTGTTAAAAATTGCTTTTTTATCCTCTTTTGCGCTGGAGTTTTTAGCCACAATTAGTGTGGCACTGGTAGCGGTAATTATTGGTTTTAGATTGTTTTTTGGCACTCTGGATTTTGCTACTGGCTTTGTAGTGCTGTTACTAGCACCTGAATTTTATTTACCCCTTCGCCAATTAGGCAGCCATTACCATGCGCGCCTACAGGGAATTAGTGCCGCTGCAGATATGTTGATTATTTTAAATGCACCACTGCCAGCAAATGATAATAGCCACACAGCGAATATCAATATTGATGCTAACAATACTATCAGCATCCATGATCTCAACTTTAGCTACCCTAATAGCAATGAGGGAATTAATAATATTAATTTAACCCTGCCAAGCAAAGGACTAGTAGCCATTGTGGGAGCTAGTGGCTCAGGTAAGAGCACCCTACTTGATTGCATGCTTGGTTTTCACCCAGAAGTAATACAACACATATCCATTGACCAACAAGCATTGACGACCGCGGATATAAGCCAATTACAACAAAACATTGCATGGATCCCACAAAAGCCAACCTTATTTTACGACACCCTAGCCGCCAACATAAAATTAGGTAACCCAGACGCTTCATATGAAGCACTTGTACATGCTGCAGAGCAAGCAGGCGCACTGGAATTTATTAACGAGCTGCCCGATGGCTTTAATACCTTAATAGGTGAGCAAGGCGAAGGACTCTCTGGCGGGCAAAAACAGCGTATCGCTTTAGCTCGTGCATTTTTAAAACACGCCCCTATTTTAATGCTCGATGAACCAACCGCTCATTTAGATAGCCAAACCGAGCAACTCATTCAAAACGCTATTGCTGAGTATGCAAAAAACCACTTGGTGATCACCATCGCACATCGCTTAAATACAGTAAAAAATGCTAAGCAACTTATCGTTATGGAAAACGGCTGCATCGTTCAACAAGGCGATTTTAAAGCGCTCAGCCAGCAATCTGGCGAATTTGCAAAGCTACTGCAAACAGCAGAACAAGGGGTAACTAATGGCTAATTTTATTCGTTTACTCAAATTGTGCCGCCCTCATTATAAAGCGATGCTTTTAGGGACGTTTCTAGCGTCACTCACGGTGCTAGCTAATGTAGGCTTACTCGCTATTTCAGGCTGGTTTTTAGCTTCTATGGCAGCCGCAGGAATTGCCGGCGTCCATATGAACTACTTTACCCCAGCTGGCACCATTCGCTTTTTAGCGATTGTGCGCACCGCCTCACGTTACGCTGAACGCTTAGTTACTCACAACGCCACATTTTTATTGTTAAGTGAAATACGAGTAAACATGTTCGCCACACTCAGCAAGCTCAATAACCTTGATTTAGCTATGAGCCGCAGTGCCGATTTAGTTAATCGCTTGCAAAACGATGTAGACGCATTAGATAAGTTTTATTTAAATGTGTTACTGCCAATGTTAGTAGCTTTACTGACTGTGCCTATTATTATGCTGTTTATGTCAGCCTACAATGTAAATGTCGCCCTTATTTGTTTTGTTGGGATTATTATTATTGGGGTGATTATACCGGCAATATTAAGTAAGCAATTAGATAAAAATAGTCACCAAGAAACCTTACTTAGTGCACAACTTAGAGCAGAGCTATCAGACACTCTTACGGGCCTTAGAGAACTAAATATTTATCAAGCTCGAAACCAACAACTCACTAAGTGTGATCAGTTAAGTGAGCAGTATAATCAGCAATTATTTATTCGTCATAAGGCTCTTGGAAACGCTGATGGCTTAAGCTTACTCATAGTGCAATTAGCTATGCTTTCCAGCATTGTTACTATTGTGCCGCTAGTGTTTAGCGGTGCTATGGTCAATGTAGAGCTGGCGATGTTGAGCCTGTTTGTGCTTGCCAGTTTTGAAAGCGTATTGTTACTGCCTAACGCCTTTATTGAGCTTCCTAATGTACTAAAAGCAGCTGAGCGACTCTTTATTCTTGAAGACAAAACGCTTAGCACAAACAATGTATCAACCACAGATATTGAGCTATTAAATAAGCACTGGGCTTTGTCGTTAAATAATGTCAGCTATCACTATGGCCAAAAGCAGGCATTAAATAATGTGAGTTTTGAGCTCCCCGCGAAGCAAAAAGTGGCTATTGTTGGTAGAAGCGGCAGTGGTAAAACTACCTTAGTGAATTTGCTCAGTAGTTTATGGCCACTGCAGCAAGGAACAATAAGCTTACAAAGCGGCAAAGAAATCATAAACCTACATGAGTTAAATAATGAGTGTCGTGCAAAAACATTAAATATTTTAGCCCAGCAGCATCATATTTTTGATGGCACATTAAGCGAAAACCTTGCTTATGCAGCTCCCGATGCAACCTCGCAACAAATGATAGCAGCATTAACACAGGCAGAACTTGGTGGGTGGTTCTCTGAGCTCAAACAAGGGCTGAAAACCCGTTTAGGTACCGGCGGGCGAAATGTATCTCAGGGTCAATCAAGACGTATAGCGCTAGCACAAGCGCTGCTGCAACAGCCTGCCATTTTAGTGCTTGATGAACCGACTGAAGGGCTCGATAATATCTCTAAACAAGCTGTTATGAACAGTGTTTTACAGCTGAAAGAGCATGCCAGTGTTTTAACAATTACTCATGATCCAGCGTTGTTATCGCAAATGGATAGTGTCATCTGGTTAGATAGCGGACAAATTATCGCTCAAGGTTCACATCAACAATTGCTCAATGAACACCCTGACTATGTGGCGTTAACGACCCGCTTTTAGTCCTTAGCAGTATTACTTATTATCAATAACGGTGACCGATACATCAATAACGCCGACTTTAGGGTCGGCTATTTTTTTAAACATCGCCTTAGATAAATCTATAATTCGCCCCCGAATATAAGGACCCCTGTCGTTAATTCTGACCACCACTGACTTATTATTAGCAATATTAGTAACGTTTACTCGTGTACCAAACGGGAGCTTTAAGTGAGCAGCTGTTGCCGCTTGTTGACTAAATCGCTCGCCACTGGCAGTAAGTCGGCCGTGGTACTTATCAGCATAAAATGATGCTTTACCTTGCTCTGCAACATCACGTTGTTGATTATTTATATTACCTGGCGCAGTACTACAGGCGGCCAAAATCACCGACAGTACTGAAAGCAATACTAACTTCATTAGTTTCATTCTTTATACTTTATTGAAAAATGTAGAGGGAGTGTAATAGGACGATACTGAGTAGAGACTGAATTATTAATCAGCTAATAAAAAACCACCTTGATTACTCAAAGGTGGTTTTTTTAATTTGTTAAAAATGCTATTTTTTAACGCACAATACCGCGTTCAGAACTTTTAACGAAATCAATCATCAATTGCACTGCTGGAAACTTTGCAGCATCTTCAGCAAGTAATTCAATCGCTTCATCAACACCTAAGCTCTTGCGGTAAAACGCTTTATAAGCGCGGCGTACTGCCATGATTTCATCACTTTCAAAACCACGGCGTTTCATGCCTTCAGTATTGATTGCTGCAGGGCCTGCTGGCATACCAATGGTGGTAACAAATGGAGGTACGTCTTTGTTTACCCCCGAATACATACCAACAAATGCATGCGCACCAATTTTACAAAATTGATGAACACCTGAGTTACCCGCTAAAATAACCCAATCACCAACATGAACGTGACCCGCTACACTGGCATTATTTGCAAAAATAACGTTATCGCCAATTACCGCATCGTGTGCAACGTGGGTGTAAGCCATAAATAAGTTATTGCTGCCTATTTTGGTAACACCTTCATCTTGAATTGTACCGCGGTGGATAGTCGCACATTCACGAATCACATTATTGTCGCCAATAATTAAACTGGTTGGTTCGTTGTTGTATTTTTTGTCTTGGCAAGCTTCGCCCACAGAGGCAAACTGAAAAATATGGTTACCAGAGCCAATAGTAGCAGGCCCTTTAACAACAACGTGAGACTCAATAATACAGTCATCACCAATAACAACATCATTACCGATGTAACTGTATGGTCCAACTGACACATTGTTACCAAGTTTTGCACCCGGTTCGATTATTGCCGTAGCATGGATCACAATTAAAACTCTCTTCTAGCACACATGATTTCGGCGCTACACACTGTTTTGCCGTCAACTTTAGCTTCAGCCGCAAATTTCCATATGTTACGACGCTCTTTTAAAAACTTAACATGAAGATGCATGGTATCACCTGGCACAACCGGCTGCTTAAAACGGGCATTGTCTACGGCTGCAAATAGGTAAAGTTCGTTTTCGCTACGATTTTCAACCGTTTTAAACCCTAATAGACCGGTTGCTTGCGCCATTGACTCTAATATTAGCACACCAGGAAAAATCGGCTGATTTGGGAAATGGCCAGTGAAAATAGGTTCATTAATCGATACATTTTTAATTGCATGCAACGATTCACCTGGGGTGAAATCGATTACACGATCAATTAGTAGCATCGGGTAACGGTGCGGTAATAAACTTAAAATTTCTTGAATATCAAGGCTATTTAATTCGTTTGCCAAAATAGCATCCTTTTTAGTGTTCAACGATCATGACTTATTCAATGCTTCAAGCGCTTTTAGACGTGATTTCATGTCTGAAAGGTTGCGCAAATGAGCAATTGATTTTCGCCATTCTTTGTTAGTCGTATGAGGCATACCAGATGAGTAAATACCTGGTTCGGTGATTGATTTGGTCACCATACTCATGCCGGTAATTATAACACCATCACACACAGACATGTGACCGTTAATTGCGCTCATGCCGCCAATCTGGCAATTTTTACCTATGGTGACACTACCCGCAAGTACAGTACAACCGGCAATAGCCGTGCCTGATTGAACTTCAACGTTGTGTGCTATCTGACATTGGTTATCAATAATAACGTTACTATGAATAATAGTATCATCGAGTGCACCACGATCTATGGTGGTACTTGCACCGATTTCTACTTTATCGCCAATGATCACAGAGCCTAGTTGTGGAATTTTAAGCCACTCACCACGTTCATTTGCATAACCAAAACCATCACTACCAATAACAGTGTTTGCTTGCAATAAACAGTCTGCGCCAATCTCAACATCATGATAAATGCTCACACTTGGCCAAAGTTTGGTGCCTGAACCTATTTTAGCACGTTCACCAATAAAACTGTTCGGACCAATTTGTGCGTTATCACCAATTACAGCATCAGCTTCAACTACAACATTAGCACCAATGGCTGCACTTTTGCTCACTTGTGCAGTAGCATGTATAACCGCACTTGGATGCACACCGTGAGATGCGCTACGCGGGGTAGTATCCATTAATTGAGCTAACTTGGCGTAACTAACATAGGGATTAGTAACAATGATTTTATTGCCTGAAAAATAAGGTGCATCGTCAGGGCTCAGTATCACCGCACTGGCTTGTGTTGTCTCAAGTTGAGAGCGATATTTCTTGTTCGCTAAAAATGCAATATGCCCAGTATGGGCATTTGCAAGTGTCGCTATTTTTTTAATTTCTAAAGCGCCATCACCTTGAAGCTCGGCGCTTAGAAGTTCCGCAATTTGCGAAAGCGTATAATTTTGCATAGATTAATTATTTCTTACTTACAGCTGTTACAACTTTTTCAGAAAGATCAGTTACTTCTTTAGGGTTAAAGTAAATAGTTGTGTCTTTTACTTTAACTTCGTCGAAGTCGCCATCTTTGGCAATTTCTTCAATAGTTTTAATAATTAAAGTCTGAACTTTAGCCAGCTCTTGATTTTGACGTGCTTTAATTTCCTGCTCTAATGGACGACCCTTTTCAGCAAGATTTTTTTGCATACCCTGAATTTTATCACGTAATGCGTCTTTTTGGTCTTGACTCATTGTGGTGCTTTCACGCTTAAACTTTTCTGCTTCAAAACGAATGTCGCCTTGTAACTTTTCAAGCTCTTGACGACGCTCAGCAAATTCAGTTTGTAAAGACTGTTCGATTTTAGCCATTTGTGGAAGCTGCTTGTAGATTTCTTGCATATCTACAATACCTACTTTATGAGCAAAAGCATTAACTGATGTACCCATCATAAGTGTAGCTAAAACGGCAACTGCTGTTGATTTGAATAATTTTTTCACAAAAAACTCCTTTAGAAAGTGTTACTAATATTAAAACTGATGGTCTTGGTATCGTCATCTTCTTCTTTTTGCAACGGATACGCAAAGCTGATCAGCATAGGACCCATAGGTGAGATCCACTGTAATGATAAACCGGTTGCAACCCTAAATCGCATTGGGTCTGAGTAGTCATCTAATTTTGCACGCTCATCAATCCCTAAGTTTTGATAGCGATCAACACTGAATTCGGTATCCCATACGTTGGCAGCGTCAACAAAGAAACTCGTTCGCACTGAACTAGTATTTTCTTCATCTAAGAATGGAGTAGGTACAATAAGCTCCATACCTGCCACTGCTTTCGCATTACCACCAATACGACCTTGTGGTATTAGCACGTCAAACTCTGACGCCCCACCAATGTTGCCTGTGGTTGTGCCATCACCTGATGGCGTACCTGGTATTGATTGCGGTATACGCGAAACAGCACGCGGTAAAATGGTATTTCTATCAAAGCCACGTAATTCCATTTCAGTGATACGGAAGTATTCTTGGAACGGTAAAGTTTGATCATAGCCATTGGTAGAGCCATAACCATTACCATAACCTAATGCAGCACGCGTTGAGAAAACCCAACGATGATCGTTAGAAATCGGCCAGTAAAAACGCGAGTCATAATTTAATTTAAAGTACTGTAAATCAGAGTTTGGCGTTGTGGCTGTTAAGTTTAATGTTTGTCGTGAACCTGCCGTTGGGAATAAACCACGGTTAACTGTAACTCGTGACCAACCAACACTTAGCTCGTAGTTTGTAAATTCAAAGCCCGCATCTGGATTTTCTGGATCTAAGAAGGTTTCACGTAGTACACGTGTTTGCTCATATTCAGCAATATCTGACAATTGTTCTTCTATCCAACGTGCGCCAAAATTAATACGGTTTATAGCATCAATTGGAAAACCAATGTTTGTCCCTAACCCATAACTTTTTGACTTATAGTCAATCAAACTAAACTGACTGGCATCGTAGTTACTGTAAAAGATACTGCTACCCTGCGATACGCCATCCGGCGTAAAGTAAGGGTCGGTATACGATACACTGACACGCTCAGAGCCGCGTGAAGTATTAATATTAAAGCCAATTTGGTTACCTGTGCCTAAAAAGTTAGACTCGGTTACACCAATATTAAACTGCAGACCTAAGTATGAGCCATAGGCAAGACCGGCATTGAAGCTGCCCGCAGATTGCTCTTTAACAGTAAAGTCAACGTCTACTTGGTCATCAACACCTGGAACTGGCACCACATTAAAATCAACGGTTTCCATATAAGGTAAACGTTGAATTTGTAGTTTAGAACGCTCTAGGTTTTGATTAGATAACCATGCACCTTCAAGCTGTGTCATTTCTCGACGCAGTACTTCATCAGCCGTGTTTTGGTTACCACCTACAATAATTCGACGAACATACACACGCTTGCCTGGGTCAACCGACAGAGTCAATTGTACTTCTTGGTTCTCGTCATCAATTTCTGGAATCGTACGTACTTCAGCATTGGCGTAACCAAAACGCGCCAAGTAGCTTTTGATAAATTCTTCTGATGAGGTAACCACTGATCCGTTATAAAGCTCGCCTGTACGCAGTGGAATAACACTTTTTATTAATTCTTCACGACCGAGTAAATCACCGATGAAATCAAAGCCTTTCACTTTGTATTTAACGCCTTCGGTAATATTTGCCGTTACATAAACAGACTCACGTTCAGGGCTAACTGATACTTGAGTTGAGTCAATATTAAAGCGTAAATAGCCACGGTCTAAATAAAAGCTGCGAATTTTTTCTAAATCGCCTTCAATGGTTTGTTTTTGATAGCGGTCGCTACCCATAAACTGCCACCAAGGTAAATCTTGTTGCGACTCAGCAAGCTGTAGTAGCTCTTCGTTTGAAAAAAGCTCATTACCAACTAAGTTGATTTGACGAATAGAGGCTGCATCGCCCTCATCAAACTCAAGTTTTAATTTAACGCGGTTACGTGGCAACTTAGTGACGCTTATGTCTACTTTTGCATTGTATTTACCAATGCTGTGGAAAAACTCAACTAAGCCTTTTTCAATGTTATCGATAACCGTTTTATCCAGCGGCTCGCCTTGGCGAATATCTTGTTGATCAAGCGACTGGTTTAACTGCTCATCTTTTATGTCTTTATTGCCTTCAAATTCAATAAAGCTAATTGTTGGGCGTTCTGTTACTTTAAAAATAACGTTATTGCCATCACGCAACGCTTTTATATTGTCAAAGTGACCTGAGCGATAAAGTGACTTAATTGTTTTTGAAATTGTGTATTCATCAACATTGTCGCCCACGTTAATAGGAATATGCGTTAATGCAGCACCAAGTGCGACACGTTGCAGTCCTTCAACTTTTAAATCTTCAACAATAAAGGAGTTTTGGCCTAGGGCTGCAAAACTTGCACCCAATAAACTTGAAACTACCAAATGTTTTTTTATAGCCATTTTATTATCTTTATCCTTTACAACTGTATTACCGCTTAGCATCGTAAACTAAATAGTTACGAGCTTTACAATCGTGTTCTAATTTGTCGTTACCACGCTTACATAACTACAAGCGCGATACATCATTGAACAAAGCGAAACATGTTAGAAAAATGAGTAGCAAGGCTCCCACTTTAAAACCAAACTCTTGTGTCTTTTCAGAGACTGGCTTTTTACGAAAAAGTTCAATTATGTAATACATTAAGTGCCCACCATCAAGCACTGGCAGAGGAAGTAAATTAAATACTCCCAAGTTAACGCTTATCAAAGCTAAAAAGCTTAAAAATGCGACTAATCCATAACTAACACTGGTGCCGGCGCCTACGGCTATGCCGACGGGCCCACTTAAATTTTTCACTGACACTTGACCAGTAATTAAGTTACCTATCATGTCGAAACTCAGCGTAATTAAACGCCATGTTTCTTTTGTGCCCAGCACAATACTATCTAGTGGCCCATAATGTCTAGTCTCAACAAAATCATCAGGCCACTGCTCTACAACCGGAGCAACCCCTAAAAAGCCTTGTTCAACACCATTACTGACAACGCGACTCTTCGGAGTGACTGTTATTGTTTTTATACTATCTTGTCTTTTTACACTAAATTGTAAGGATTTGTTAGCCGATTGCGTAATAAGATTAACTAATTGCTGCCAACTGCTCATTGTTTCACCGTTTACAGCTAAAATAACGTCGCTAACCTGTAAATTTGCCTGTTCGGCAGCTGAGTCTTTCGTAATCGCCGCGATTGTAAGTGTCGCTTGAGGGCGAAACGGCACAATCCCCAGCGAACTTAATGGCGGTACATCTTGCTGATCAAGCTTCCAACCATCCAAATTGAGAGTTTGCGTCGTTTGTTGATAATTTTCGTTGCGTAAAGTAACAGCAACACTTTTATCACCTAAGTGCGACATCAAAGAAAAAGTCGCATCTTGCCAATTAGCAATGTCGTCATCACCAATTTTAATTATTTGCTGAGTAGGCATAATGCCCGCTTGCTCTGCTCGGCTGCCTTCAACCACATTGCCTACAACCGGTTTTATAGTTTGTACACCCACCATATACATGACAGCTAGAGCAAAAATAGCGAATAAAAAGTTCGCCATGGGCCCTGCTGCCACAATGGCTATGCGGGCTTGAACTGATTTAGCATTAAACGATAAATGACGTTGATTGGCAGGCACTTCATCAACACGCTCGTCTAACATTTTTACGTAACCACCGAGTGGGATTGCTGCAATTACATACTCAGTATTGTACTTGTCGTGCCATTTTAATAAGGGTTTACCAAAACCAATTGAAAAGCGCAGTACTTTAACGCCCGCCTTACGTGCCACCCAAAAATGACCATATTCGTGAACGGTCACTAAAATACCGAGCGCGAGTATAAACGAACCTAAATTCCAAAAAAAATCGAACATTTTAATGCACCACTTTTGTTATAAACTGCGTCGCGCTCATGCGTGCCAAACGATCACACTCTAAGATTTCATCAAGCGTTTGCACATTGGTAAACTTTGCAGCCTCTAACGTTTGCGCATTCACTTTATAAATATCAGTAAAACTAATTTGACCTTGTAAAAATGCATTTACAGCCATTTCATTGGCCGCATTTACCGTCGTGGTTGCACCCTGCCCTGCATCACAGGCGGCAATGGCCAGTTTTAAATTAGGGTAACGCGAGAAATCAGGTTTGGTGAACGAAAAATCACAAATATCAGAAAAGTTTAGCGGTTTAACTCCCGCATCAATTCGCTGTGGAAAAGCAAGTGCATGCGCTATTGGGGTGCGCATATCGGGGTTTCCCATTTGCGCTAAAATAGAGCCATCTTGGTATTGCACCATAGAATGGATAATACTTTGTGGATGAATCACCACATCAATATCGCTGGCATCACAGTTAAATAACCATTTAGCCTCAATAAACTCTAAGCCCTTGTTCATCATCGTGGCTGAATCTACCGATATTTTTTGTCCCATTGACCAATTAGGGTGAGCAACCGCTTCACTGACGCTAACACTAGCAAGCGTATTAATGTCACGGTTTAAAAACGGCCCTCCAGAGCCAGTTAATAAAATTTTACTAACACCATGCTGCTCAAGCCGTGCTTGTCCTTGGGTGTTTTGTAACGCACTAGGTAAACACTGAAAAATAGCATTATGTTCGCTGTCGATGGGTAATAAAGTTGCTTGGTGTTGTTTCACTTTATCAATAAACAACTGACCCGACATCACCAATGACTCTTTGTTTGCCAGCAGCACTTTTTTACCCGCTTCGACTGCGCTCAAAGTGGGTAGTAATCCAGCCGCACCAACAATTGCTGACATCACAGTATCAACATCAACATGCGCACAAAGCTCACTCATAGCTTTCTCGCCATGCATTACTTGTGTTTTACTCATGCCTTTTAAAAGTTCACAAAGCTGCTTAGCGGCTTGCTCTGAAGCCATAACAGCATAACGAGGTTGATGAGCAAGACACAACTCAGCCATTTTTTTTGCATTTTGCCCAGCGGCTAATGCGAACACCTTGAATTGCTGTTGATTTCTTGCAACAACATCTAACGTGCTAAGACCTATCGACCCCGTCGCACCCAAAATAACCAGTTGTTGCACTGCACTCATAAACTCAGTGTCCAGGCAAAGCAAATAACAAACATCGGCGCTGCTGCAGTTAAGCTATCAATACGGTCTAAAATACCGCCGTGCCCAGGTAGGCAACTGCCGCTATCTTTAAGACCCGCTTCGCGCTTAAACATACTCTCTAGTAAATCACCTACCGCAGAGAATAAAGCAATAAATGCCGTCATTACTGCATAAATAGGCCATACAGAAGTATCAACGTTGGTGTAATAACAAAAAGCCAATACAAATAACACCGCAGCAACCACGCCACCAGCGAGGCCTTCTATGGTTTTATTTGGACTAACTTTAGGCATTAACTTATGTTTACCGAAACTTTTACCGGTAAAGTAAGCGCCAATATCGGCACTCCATACAATACCTAGCACCACTAAAATCAGCATAGAGCCATAGTGTGTTGATTCTGTATATTGCGCACTACGAAGCGTATTAAGCGCAAGCCATAATGGAACCAATGTCAGTAAACCTGCAATACCGCGCATCACCAGTCCTTCATTCCAGCCTTTAGCCATCGCGGGATAACGCCACACTAAATAACTTGCAACTAGCCACCATGAAAACGATAAGGTAAATAGGTAATTAGCATCGCCAACAAGCTGACCATCTTGCCATAGGGTTTCTATAGGCCAATGTAAATTAAGTAAACCAAGTAATACAGCCACTAATAATACAAACGCACCGCGTTTTAGTTTATCGCATAGTCCCATAAAAGCAGACCATTCCCACGCGCCCATTAATACAATAGCACCCGCAAAATAACTAAATAACGTTAGTGGGGTGTAAAAAACCAAAGCCAGTGCTAATGGCGCTAGCACTAGTGAGGTTAAAATACGTTGTTTTAACAAAATGATGACCCTTAATCTATTTTAGGTTTGAGCGAGTAATTGTTTTATTTGTTCGCCCGTGCAACCAAAACGTCGCTCTCTGGCAACGTAACATGCAATGGCCTCTGCAAAAGCAGCTTCATTAAAGTCAGGCCAAAGTGTATTGGTAAAATAAAGTTCAGCGTAGGCTGCCTGCCAAAGTAAAAAATTACTAATTCTGACATCGCCACCAGTACGGATCAGTAAATCTGGCTGAGCCTGATCTGCCATACTCATGTGCTGTGCAATATGTTCTTCTGTAATGTCTGCGGGATCAATTTCCCCATTTGCTACTTGTAAAGCAACCTGCTTAGCAGCATGGGTCATATCCCAACGACCACCGTAATTTGCCGCTACATTTAAATGCAGGCCGGTGTTATTCGCTGTTAGTTCTTGCGCAGTATGTACTTTAGCGCGCAAGCTTTCAGAGAATCGAGATAAATCTCCAATGATGGTTAGTTTTACGTTATTTTTATGCAGCTTTTTAACTTCTTTACTTAGTACAAATAAAAAAAGCTCCATTAATGTATTTACTTCGTCTTCAGGGCGGCGCCAGTTTTCACTACTAAAAGCAAATAAGGTTAACGATTGTATCCCTAATTTAGTACAAAACTGCACAGATTGACGAACTGCATCCACGCCTTTTTTATGCCCATATACACGAGGCCTATTTCTAGCTTGTGCCCAACGCCCGTTCCCATCCATGATGATAGCAACATGTTTAGGCAAACATTGCTGTGAAATTGTATCAGCGTCTAGAACCATAAATTTTGTGTATTCCATAAAAAAACGCCGCCTAGTATACCCCAGACGGCGTTTCAAAACTAATAAATTTAACCTGTACCCGTGATAATAAATCTACTTTAAGCAGATAAATATACAGCCAACAGCCTTGTATTTACTGACAATCGAGCCACTAGCAAAGAGTAAACATATTCTGTTACCCTTTAAAATCACACAATTATAGTAAACTGCGAATACTTGTGAAAAGCGGCTTAATTATTTAATTAAAGCTGTTTACTTGGGTCTAGAACAGTTATTAGATTTCCATCAACTCAGCTTCTTTCGCTGTTAATTGTGTATCCATTTCTTTAATAAACTTATCAGTGATTTTTTGAATTGCATCTTCACCTTGACGTGCTTCGTCTTCAGAGATGTCTTTATCTTTTAATAAGTTTTTAATATCGCCATTTGCATCACGACGAATATTACGAATAGCAACACGTCCGCCTTCTACTTCGCCACGTACGATTTTAATTAAATCTTTACGACGTTCTTCAGTCAATGGAGGAAGAGGTACACGAATAACTGTGCCTGCAGACATTGGGTTTAAACCAAGGTCAGAAGCCATAATAGCTTTTTCAACCGCTTGCGCTAAAGACTTATCAAATACACCAATAGCCAGTGTGCGTGAATCTTCAATAGTTACATTTGCAACTTGGTTTAACGGTGTTGGAGCGCCGTAGTACGACACCATAATGCCGTCTAAAATTGCAGGATGAGCACGGCCAGTACGAATTTTAGATAATTGACTACCAAGTGCTGCTACACTTTTTTGCATGCGCTCTTGCGCATCTTTTTGAATATCGTTAATCACGGTTTAATCCTAATCTAGTTACTAACTTCATCTGAGGCTTGTGAAGAAATAAGGGTTCCTTCTTCTTCACCCATTATTACGCGTTTTAATGCGCCTGATTTATTCATATTAAATACGCTCAATGGCATATTATGGTCGCGAGCAAGAGTAAATGCCGCTAAATCCATTACTTTTAATTCTTTATCAATAATTTCATTGTAGCTTAAGTGACGGTAAAGTGTCGCATCAGGGTTTTTCACCGGATCATCACTAAATACACCGTCTACTTTGGTCGCTTTAATTACCGTATCAGCTTCAATCTCAATGCCGCGTAAACACGCTGCAGAGTCAGTAGTGAAGAACGGGTTACCCGTGCCAGCGGCAAAAATAACAACGCGACCTGTTTTCAACAAGCTAATAGCTTCAGCCCAATTATAGGCATCACATACGCCATTTAATGGGATAGCTGACATTAAGCGACAATTTACAAACGCACGGTGTAGCGCATCACGCATAGCTAGGCCGTTCATTACAGTTGCAAGCATCCCCATGTGGTCACCAACAACGCGATTCATGCCCGCTTCGGCTAATGAGCCACCGCGTAAAAAGTTACCGCCACCAATAACTAAACCCACTTCTACGTCGAGTTCTACGAGCTCTTTAATTTCTTGTGCCATACGATCTAAAACTTTAGGGTCGATGCCGAAGCCTTCGTCTCCCATTAAAGCTTCACCACTTAATTTGAGAAGAACACGTCTAAAAATAGGTTTGCGATTGATAGTCATAGTTTTGGGGCCAACTTTTATTGAATTATGGATAAAAAATAACCGCGCTTATGTTAAACATAAAAGCGCGGTTATTTTAAAGAATTTCTAAGCGTGACGCAAAAGCAAATAGTACTTTAATTGCATGTATTTTCCTTTTGCATCACAAATAGTATGTCTTACTGACCTTTAGCAGCTGCAATTTGAGCAGCAACTTCAGCAGCAAAATCTTCTTCTTTCTTCTCGATACCTGCACCAACTTCCATACGTACAAAGCCAGTAACTGTTGCGTTTTTCTCTTTAAGAATTTCGCCAACAGATTTTTTCGGTTCCATGATGAAAGCTTGACCAGTAAGAGAAACCTCACCAGTAAATTTCTTCATACGACCAACAACCATCTTCTCAGCGATTTCAGCAGGCTTGCCTTCATTCATCGCAATATCGATTTGTACTTGCTTTTCTTTTTCAACAACATCAGCAGGTACGTCATCTGGCGTTAGGTAATCTGGGTTTGAAGCAGCAACGTGCATTGCAACGTGCTTAAGTGTTTCTTCATCAGCAACACCAGCAACAACAACACCAATACGCTCGCCGTGACGGTACTCAACTAGTTGTTCACCAGTGATGTACTGAAGACGACGTACATTGATGTTTTCACCAATTTTAGTTACTAGCTCAACACGGTCTTCTTCGAACTTAGCTTGTAAGTCTTCGATAGATGAAGTGTCAGCGATAGCAGCATCTGCAACTTTGTTAGCAAATGCTAGGAAGCTTGCATCTTTAGCAACGAAGTCAGTTTGACAGTTAACTTCTACAAGTACTGCAACACCCGCGTTTTGCTTGATGATGATAGTACCTTCAGCAGCGATGTTACCTGCTTTCTTAGCAGCCTTTGCAGCACCGCTCTTACGCATGTTTTCAATCGCTAACTCGATGTCACCATCAGTTTCAGTTAACGCTTTTTTACAATCCATCATGCCAGCGCCAGTACGCTCGCGTAATTCTTTAACTAGGGCAGTAGTTACAGCCATTAGTAAATCCTCAAATCTGAAATCAGGTTTAGATAAGCGGGTTACCCGCTCCACAAGAATAGCAAGTCTTCACCTTTAAAAGATGAAGACTTGATGACAGCTAATTACTCAGCTTCTACGAAGTCATCTTTTTCAGCTTGAGCAACGATGTTACTCTCACGGCCTTCAGTGATCGCAGCTGCAACAGCACTAGTGTAAAGGTTGATTGCACGGATAGCATCATCGTTACCAGGTACGATGTAATCAACACCGTCTGGGTTAGAGTTAGTATCAACGATTGCAACAACTGGGATACCTAGGTTGTTAGCTTCACGGATAGCAATGTGCTCGTGGTCAGCATCGATTACAAAGATAGCGTCTGGAAGGCCACCCATGTTTTTAATACCACCAAGGCTCTTTTCAAGCTTTTCCATTTCACGAGTAAGCATTAACGCTTCTTTCTTAGTTAACTTCTCGAAAGTACCGTCTTGGCTTTGAGCTTCAAGGTCTTTAAGACGCTTGATTGATTGACGAACTGTTTTCCAGTTAGTCAACATACCGCCTAACCAACGGTGGTTAACGAAGAATTGATCGCTTTGTAAAGCAGCTTCTTTTACTGCTTCGCTTGCTGCGCGCTTAGTACCAACGAAAAGAACTTTACCTTTGTTTGCAGCAGCACCAGATAAAAACTTAAGTGCAGTGTTGAACATTGGTACAGTTTGCTCAAGGTTGATGATATGTACACGGTTACGTGCGCCGAAGATGAAAGGCTTCATCTTAGGGTTCCAGTAACGTGCTTGGTGACCGAAGTGAACACCAGCTTGAAGCATATCGCGCATTGAAACGTTTGCCATTTTGTAAATCCTCTAAGTTGTTTAGGGTTAGGCCTCCACATATCCCATAGCACCAACACCGCAGTTAAATGAAACTGAAATGCACCCAAGTGTATGTGACGATACGTGTGTGTGTTAAAATAAAATTGTGTTTGCCTTAAATACAAAAAATCATTTAAGAATTTATTTGTAAAAAGACGGCGCGCTTTATACCATATTAAAAATAAATACTCAACGTCTCGTGCAAAAATTGTGCGACGATAATCATCTAAAAACGCAACTTTGGAGCCTCAATGAGCGCTGTGATTAAGACCCCTGAAGAAATCGAGAAAATGCGTGTAGCCGGCCGTTTGGCTGCTGATGTGCTAGAAATGATCGAACCACATGTGGTACCAGGTATCACCACCGATGAGCTAAATACAATTTGTCATGATTATATTGTTAATGTGCAAGATGCCGTTCCTGCTCCTCTTAATTATCATGGTTTTCCAAAATCAATTTGTACCTCAGTAAACCATGTAATTTGTCACGGTATTCCGAACGACAAAGCATTAAAAGATGGTGACAGTGTAAATATTGACATCACCGTTATCAAAGATGGTTACCACGGTGACACATCAAAGATGTTTCATGTAGGCACGCCTAATATTCAGGGTAAACGCCTTGCAGAAGTTACTCAAGAAAGTCTATACCTTGCCATTAAAATGGTAAAACCGGGTGTTCGCCTTGGTGATATTGGTGCAGCTATTCAAAAATATGCAGAGAGCTTTAACTACTCTATCGTCCGTGAATACTGCGGCCACGGTATCGGCAGCGAGTTCCATGAAGAACCACAGGTAATGCATTACGGTAAAGCAGGTACTGGCGAAACATTAAAAGCAGGTATGTGTTTAACCATCGAACCTATGGTAAATGCGGGCAAACGCCAATGTAAATTACTTAAAGACGACTGGACTGTGGTAACAAAAGACCGTAGTTTATCCGCTCAATGGGAACACACCTTACTTGTAACTGAAAATGGTGTTGAAATTTTAACACTACGATCAGATGATACAATCGATAAAATTATCGAGCACTAATTAAGTGCGCACTTAATCGCGGTAGTAACAGGCTTTGCCTGTATATCGCTTAAGTGGTTTGCTGTAAGGGGCTAACATAACTTATTGCCCTTACAGCAAATATATTATAAAAATAAATCTCAAACTTATAATGCAGTCCATATATAGGAGCCAGCCTAAGTGGCATTACCTAACAAAGTAAAAAAGTTGCTCAATGATGCTGAGCAATTAAGCGATTACCGCGATTGCTCCGCCTATTTCTATAAATGGTTGCATAATGAATTCTCAAAACAACCGGTTGGTAAATTAATTAATGCCCGTGCAGAATTTATTGACCGGCTGCTAATCAAACTTTTTCAGGTTTATGATTTAGCTCACGAACCAGATCTCGCTTTGATAGCAGTAGGTGGTTATGGTCGTGGTGAGCTGCATCCCTACTCTGACATTGACTTTTTATTGCTCGTTACAAAACAACCTAATGATGATATTTGCGAAAAAATTGGCCAATTTGTCACTATGTTGTGGGATCTTAATCTCGAGATAGGCCATAGTGTTCGTACTATTGAACAAGCCATAGATCAAAAACGTGAAGACGTTACCTTTGCCACCAGCTTATTAGAAAGCCGCCTTATTTTTGGCAATCATATTGAGTTTGAAAAACTCAAAAACCATATTATTGAAACACCAGTATGGGGCTCAGGTGAATTTTTTGTCGCAAAAGTACAAGAACAGAACCTGCGCCACAGAAAATGTCACGGTACAGCCTACAATCTAGAGCCGAATATAAAAGAAAACCCTGGGGGTCTGCGCGACCTGCAAACCATTATTTGGGTCGCTAAAAAGCACTTCAGAGCCGAAACGTTGCAAGAGCTAATTAGCCACGGCTACCTGACCCATGAGGAATATCAAGAGCTGTTAGAGTGTCTTGAAAATTTATGGAACATCCGCTTTGCGTTACATTTAGCCGCAGGACGTTCAGAAAATCGCTTATTGTTTGATCACCAACCCCAAGCTGCCGAAATATTGGGTTTTGGTAGTGATGGTAAAGCCTCGGTTGAACGCATGATGAAGCGTTTATTCAGAATCATGAGCCGAGTACGTGAGCTTAACCAAATGTTGCTTTCGTACTTTGAGCAAAGTATTTCGCCAGACAGCAGCCAAGCGACCGTTGAAGAACTCGATCGCAACTTTGAGCGCGTTGGCCATCAAATTCGGGTTAAAAGTCCGTCAGTATTCTTTAGGCGCGACCAACTTTTTGTGTTGTTTGAGCATATTGCTGACCACCCAGAAATTACCCATATATACCCAAGCACTATTCGCACTATTCGTCAGGTTCGCCGTCGTTTATTAGGCGATCTACAAGACTACGCGGCCTGCCGAGAAGCTTTTTTACGCATTATAAAGCATCCTAATGGTATGGGGCGTGCTTTTACGCTGATGCACAAACATGGCATGATTGCCGCCTATTTGCCGCAGTGGCGAAATATCTTTGGCCAAATGCAATTTGATTTATTTCACGCCTACACAGTTGATGAACATACCCACAAGCTAATCAATAATATTTATCAGTATTTTGATAAAACAGGGATTAGCGAATTCCCAATTTGCAGCGAAATTGTCACGCGCATGGATAAACCTGAGCTGCTGTATTTAGCCGGTATTTTCCACGATATTGCTAAGGGCCGTGGTGGCGATCACTCTGAACTGGGCGCTGTTGATGCCATTGCCTTTTCTAAATTGCATGGCTTTGCATCATCCGATGGTAAGTTAATTTCTTGGCTTGTTGGCAACCACTTGCTTATGTCGGTAACGGCGCAGCGTAAAGACATAAACGACCCAGATGTAATAAAAGATTTTGCATCGCGCGTAAAAACAGAGCGTCAGCTCGACTACCTCTATTGTTTAACGGTCGCCGATATACGTGCCACCAATGACAACTTGTGGAATGACTGGAAAAACACGCTACTACGTGAACTTTACTTGCATACACAACGTGCTTTGCGCCTTGGGCTTGAAAACCCAATGGATCAACGCGACCAAATTCGAGATAAAAAGCATCAAGCGAAGCAGCGCTTGATTAATATGCATTACCATGAAGATCAAATTGACTTAATTTGGAGTCGCTTTAAGGCTAATTACTTTACCGCCTTTAGTGAACAACAAATTTCGTGGCATACAGAGCACTTGCTCAAATGCACCGACTTGAGTCTACCCAGTGTTATTGTCTCTAATAAGGCAATGCATGGCGGTACTCAAGTATTTGCTTACAGTCCTTACTCAGGTGCGTTATTCGCTCGATTAGTCAGTGTTATTGGCTCTAAAAAAGCACAAATTCAACATGCCCAAGTACTCACCACCAAAGATGGCTACGTACTATTTAACTTCGTTATTTTAGAAGTTAATGGCGACCCAATTGCCAGTAGCCGTGCACAATCTATTAAACGCGGATTAGAGCAAGCATTGAATGATCCGCGTAAAAAAATACGCTTCAAAAAGAGCCGTTCACAACGTTTTAAAGATTTTAATATTAAGCCTAAAATTGTACTACGCCCGCACCCTCGTAAGGATCGTAGTTTAATAGAAATTCAAGCGGTTGATATACCTGGACTATTAACTAAAATAGCCGAGGTTTTTCAAGCTTACTTACTCCACATACATGCCGCACGCATTACCACGGTAGGCGAGCGCGCAGAAGATTTCTTTGTGGTATCTAATAACGAATATCAAGCGCTGACTGATGAAGAGCAAGCAAAAATTCATCAGGCATTACGTAAAAAACTCAACGCCGAAATTGAATAAGAGGACACTATGTCAGATTTAAAAACCATGATTGAAAATGCGTGGGATAACCGCGACAGTATTAGCCCAGCAACCGTATCAAGCGATGTTAAACAAGCAATTATTGATGCACTTGAGCTACTAGATAGTGGCGCAGCGCGTGTTGCAGAAAAAATTTCTGGCGAATGGGTTGTTCATCAATGGCTTAAAAAAGCCGTGCTACTTTCATTTAGAATTCGTGAAAACCAGCCAATGAATGATGGCGTAAATCAATTTTACGACAAAGTACCGCTTAAATTTAGCGACTACACACCAGAACAGTTTCAACAAGGCGGCATGCGCGTAGTACCAAACGCCGTAGCCCGTAAAGGCAGCTTTGTAGGGAAAAATGTTGTGCTAATGCCATCGTATGTAAACATTGGCGCCTACGTTGATGAAGGCACTATGGTTGATACATGGGCCACGGTGGGCTCATGTGCTCAAATTGGTAAGAATGTACACTTATCAGGCGGTGTGGGCATAGGTGGCGTTTTAGAGCCGTTACAAGCAAATCCTACCATCATTGAAGACAACTGTTTTATTGGCGCTCGTTCAGAAATTGTTGAAGGGGTTATTGTTGAAGAAGGTGCGGTTATTTCAATGGGTGTTTACATTAGCCAAAGTACCCGTATTTACGACCGTGAAACCGGTGAAATTCATTATGGTCGCGTACCAGCCGGTGCCGTTGTGGTTCCGGGTGCACTGCCTTCAAAAGATGGCACGCATAGTTTGTACGCTGCGATTATTGTGAAAAAAGTTGATCAACAAACCCGTGAAAAAGTAGGTATTAACGCCCTGCTTCGCTCAATTGATGATTAAAGAGCAGTTTTTAGCTGTAAGCACTGAATAAGTTGATGTTAAACGTAGGTTAGGTTGAGTAAAACGAAATCCAACGATACATTAAAGTTAAGTGTATTCGCTAAAATTTAATTACATACAGAAAAAGCTCTAAGCTTGTATAGGTTTAGGGCTTTTTTAGTGCTTTTAAAATACCTTCTCACAAACCTGTACCCTTTAATCGCGTTGCTTTGTTAGATACCTGCATCTATAGTGAATAAACGCATAATTCGATTATCGAGGATAAGTTGTTGCGCCTTTTCGTTTTAGGTTGGTTGGTGTTATTTGGTTCAACGCAGGCTATGGCTAATGATTTTACATCGTTTGAAGCTAAACTTAACGAAGCCGAAGATTATCTTGTTGTTAATCCCGCACAATCAATAATCATTCTTGAAAATCTCAAAGAACTAAATACAGCTCCTGTTGCGCTATTTATCCGCTGGCACTTGCTTTATGCCCGAACAGCCGTGCCCACAAGTCATTACGATCGGCTTTATAAATCGATTGACGCAATATTTCAGCATCATCAAGCTGACTACTTCAAACAAAAATTGACCACCATAATGAGTGCCTTGGGAATATGGCTACGCCATGCTGAATACTTAAGCGATGCCCAGATCTCATTCAAATGTGCTTATAAATATGCGCACAACGATCGCCAACGACTCACCCTTACTAACAGTATGGCGCTGGTTGCTCGCTCGCAAAACGACTTTGCAAAAGCTCGCGCCTTATATACCGATAGCCTTGAGCTCACCACACAATTAAAGCTTCCTAATGTAACCGCACTTATAAAAAGTAATTTAGGCTACTTAGCCCTGGATGAGGGCAATATACCCGAAGCTGAGCGCTATTTTAGAAGTGCATTAAGAAATAACCAAAACATTGATAAACGCGCGGGGCAAATCTCAACCGGGCTTAATTTATTAATGGTTTTTTTGATTCAAGAGCAGCAAATTAATTTTGAGCGACTCTATAGCCCAACGGCCACATTAACCCATGCCTTTCCCAATGAAGCGAAACAAGCATTACTTTTTTGGCTTGAAATAGACTACAAAAATTTGACTGGGGGTTTTATAAGCCAAAAAGACAAACAACAGTTACAAACAGCGTATGAGCAATTAGAAAGCGATAAAATGAAACAGCTAGTAGCACATTATCTGGCTAAAAAGCTTGATGTTACTTTAACCCTTCCCGACCCCATTATAGCTAAAGAGTTTACCAGCCCTTGGTTTAATCTAGTAAAGCAATGTAATTGGGAGAAAAGTTTATAGCTTGAATCCATAAGCGTTCAGCAGAGCCAAGTTAAACACCGATGAAATCAATACAAAGCTGCTTGTCACGGACTCTAAATTAAAAAGGTATGGTTATCAATTTGCTCACTCTTATCGTTAACTTATATTCATTCTGTTATCAATAATATAAGTATATAAAACAAGCAACTGAATTAGCCAATAAACGAAATATATAATAAGGTGGTCAGGCATACTTGAAAGTTAGCAATTAATATTAAGGACTAATATGACAAAAACTGCTTTACGCTCAACTATTTTGCTACCTGTATTTTTACCTGCAGTATTTATTATTCTACTTTTGGTGATTGGTACAAGTAGTAACCCTGAACTCGCAGGTCAGGCATTTAGTGTTGCCCTTACGTGGATAACAGAAACCTTTGGCTGGTTTTATATGTTGTCTGTCGCTATTTTCTTGGTATTTATTGTCT
The DNA here is from genome assembly GCF_000239875.1 of Pseudoalteromonas sp. BSi20311. NCBI lineage: Bacteria > Pseudomonadati > Pseudomonadota > Gammaproteobacteria > Alteromonadales > Pseudoalteromonadaceae > Pseudoalteromonas > Pseudoalteromonas sp. BSi20311. Next base: position 48,057 of record NZ_BADU01000063.1, read on the forward strand.
CAGTCGCGGCTTCTAGCTGGGGGAATATAAAATTAGGGCCCGATCATGCACAGCCACAATACAGCTTTGGTGAATGGTTTGCCATGCTCTTTTCTGCCGGTTATGGCGTGGCACTGCTTTATTTTGGTGTTGCTGAACCTGTGCTGCATTACGCATCCCCGCCATCGGGGGCGGCTGAAACCGTTGATGCCGCCAAGCAGGCAATGCAAATTGCCTTTTTCCATTGGGGATTTCATATTTGGGCTATCTATGGAATTGTTGGTTTAGTGCTTGCTTACTTTGCATTTCGCCATGGCTTACCACTGTCTATTCGCTCTGCGTTGTATCCACTTATTGGCGATAAAATTTATGGCCCAATCGGCCATACTGTGGATGTATTTGCCATATTAGGTACTTTATTTGGTATTGCCACTACACTAGGGCTTTCGGTGACTCAAATAAATGCTGGCCTACATTACTTATGGCCAAACATCCCTATTAATACCACAGTGCAAATTACGGCCATTGCCGTTATTACTGCGGCAGCAACACTCTCAGTGGTGGCCGGTATGGATAAAGGGGTAAAACGTTTATCAATAGTGAATATGACCTTAGCCGTTTCATTAATGGCCTTCGTATTTTTTATTGGCCCAACGATTCATATTTTAGAGTCGTTTTTACAAAATACTGGTAGTTATCTTAGTGGCATAGTTGAGCGCACCTTTAACTTACAAGCTTATAGCCGCAGTGACTGGATTGGGAACTGGACTTTATTTATATTTGGCTGGACGATTGCGTGGGCGCCGTTTGTCGGCATGTTTATCGCAAAAATTAGCCGCGGCAGAACCATCAGACAATTTGTTGTTGGCGTAATGTTAGTTCCTACCATTTTTACTTTTTTATGGTTCTCAGTGTTTGGCGATACAGCACTGAATTTAATAATGAATGAAGGCTTTGACACACTAATCGGTGATGTACAAGCAAATCATGCCGTGGCATTATTTCAATTATTTGAAGTGTTACCGCTCTCATTTTTTATTTCGCTACTCACGGTTATTCTAATAGTTACCTTTTTTGTTACCTCATCTGATTCCGGCTCTTTAGTCATTGATTCACTCGCCTCTGGTGGAAATATTAATACGCCAGCTTGGCAACGCGTGTTTTGGGCGGTACTTGAAGGCGCTGTGGCTGCTGTTTTATTAGTGGCAGGTGGCTTAAGTGCACTGCAAACCATGACCATAGCCAGTGCGCTGCCCTTTGCTATTATTATGCTAATTGCCACCGCTGGGCTTTGGCGGGCTTTAAGAATTGAAGGCCATCGCGATACCAGTCTACAAGCACATTCACTCAATGGTCGTAATATTGATCTATCCCATTGGAAACGCCGTTTAGCTGCTATGGTTAATTACCCTAATAAAGAAAAAGTACATACTTTTATTGGCAGTGTAGTTGTTGAGGCAATGAAAGCCGTACAAGCAGAATTGAAATCTCGACAATGGCATGCCGTGGTCGAATTTGATACTGATTTAGGACGCGCTCATTTAACTGTACTACGTCATGAGCATGTGGATTTTGTTTATGATATTCGCCTTACCGAGCACCCTATGCCGAGCTTTGCTTACTCAGAACTACGACCAGATAATGATAATACTGAAATGTATTATAAGGCTGATGTATTTTTACGTCGTGGTGGTCTGTCGTACGATGTTTATGGCTACAATGAAGATGATATTGTGAAGGATATTCTTGATCAGTTTGAGAACTACTTACACTTTTTAGGTAACAGCCCAGGCGAACTACCTTGGGATATGGCTGAGCATGATGACATGTTAAACGCAGATAAAACCTAAGTAACTAACCACACATAAAAAAAGGCACTTTGCGGTGCCTTTTTGTTTATTCAAATCTAATTAATTACAGCGCGTTAAATACATCATCTGTTTTAGCAGCGCAAATGAAGTCATTTTTATGCAGGCCTTTAATTGAATGGCTCCACCAAGTCACGGTTACTTTGCCCCATTCGGTTAATAGACCTGGGTGATGCCCTTCGTCTTCAGCCATATCACCTACCTTATTAGTAAACGCAATGGCTTGTTTAAAGTTTTTAAACTTATAAACGCGCTCTAACTGCATAATACCGTCGCGTACTTCTGGCACCCAGTCAGGGATTTTTTTAATTAATTCAGCCAATTCAGCATCAGATACTTTTGGCGCATCTGCATGACAGGCTTCACATTTTTGTGCACTTAATGAAGACATTTTAAATCCTTAGTTTAGCGTTACTTTTTTCAAAAATTAACTAGCTAATTTTTCTTTTGGAGGAAACTTAGGGTCGTGCAAACCAAGTGATTTAGCTTGCTCAACTAAAGTCATTATATCCATTTGAGATATTTCAAACAGATCATGAATCGAATTAATCGTATAATACAATGGTTGCATAATATCTATACGGTACGGTGTACGCAGTACATCTAGCACATTCATTGGATTAATCTCTGGTGTATCTGAATACACGTATTGGGTTTCCCCTGGGCTTGATAAAATACCACCGCCGTAAATACGTAATCCTTTTTCGGTTTGCATCAAACCAAACTCAACGGTAAACCAGTACATGCGTGCTAAATAAACGCGATCTTTCTTCTCTGCCGCGTACCCTAGTTGCCCGTACTTATGGGTAAATTCAGCAAAGTCAGGATTGGTTAGCATGGCACAGTGACCAAATATCTCATGAAAAATATCGGGTTCTTGTAAATAGTCAAATTCTTCACGGCTACGAATGAAGGTCGCTACAGGAAATTGCTTGTTAGCGAGTAACCTAAAAAACTCATCAAAATCGATAAGTGCAGGTACAGGTGCAACTTGCCAACCTGTGGTTGCTAATAGCACTTCGTTTAGTTCACTAAGCTGTGGGATGCGATCATGAGGCAGATTGATTTTTTTCAACCCTTCCATGTACTCATCACAGGCTTTGCCTTCAATGCACGCAAGTTGGCGTGCTACAAGCTCAGACCAAATTTTATTTTCTTCATCGCTCCAATGTATAACCCCATTTTCATCAGGTGTTTTGGAGGTGTAATTACTTGCTTTAGCCATAAATACCTTCTTTGGGATGAAACCCTAAACCGGTGTCAAAATAACAGCCAAATGCTTGGCTATTCGATGTAGCCATACTATGCAAAAGTGAACAAAAGTTTAATAGCTTGACGCAGATCAATACTGTTGCAGATTACGCAAATCGTAAATTTAAAATTACACCAAAGCAAAGATAAAATCACACCCCATACTTAATAGTACTTACAGATAGAAATTACTGTAAATAATAAATTACACCTTACGATATTTTAGTAAATGCTTGGTTGAGATCGTTAATAATATCGTTAACATCTTCCAACCCAACTGATAAACGAATTAAGCCATCACTAATTCCAGCCGCTAGTCTTTCTTCGGGAGTGTATGGCGAATGCGTCATCGATGCAGGGTGTTGAATGAGGGTTTCAGCATCGCCTAAACTAACCGCTAAAGTGCACAGTTGCATGCTATCAATAAACTGCTCACCGTCGGTTAAACTCCCTTTAATTTCAAAGGCAATAACACCACCAGCCGCTTTCATTTGCTTACCAATATACTTGTAACCTGGGTGAGACTTAAGCCCAGGGTAATACACTTTATTTACTTGCGGATGAGCTTCCAAGTATTCGGCAATCGTTTGCGCACTTTGGCAATGGCGTTCTACGCGAATAGCTAAAGTTTTTAAACCTCGATTTATTAACCACGCATCGTGAGGACTAATAGTGGCACCAATATCTTTAAGCACGGTCATTTTAATCTGTGTAATATGCTCAAGTGAACCACATACAATACCTGCGACAACATCGCCGTGACCATTTAAATACTTGGTCGCGCTATGCATTATAATATCGATACCGTACTTTTTTGGTGACTGCAGTAGCGGGGTTAAAAAAGTATTGTCGACCACACTCAGTAAATTATGCTGTTTAGCCACGTTACTAATAAGTGCTAAATCAATCACTGCCATGGTTGGGTTGATTGGTGTTTCTACAAATATCATTTTTGAGTTAGGCTTAATGGCAGCGCGCAGTTCACTCTCATTGGCCATATCAACAAAGGTGACTTCAATTCCCCATCGCGGCAACATATGCGCAAAAAAAGCAAAGGTGCAGCCATACAGAGCGCTTGATGCAATTAAGTGATCGCCTTGCGATAGGAAGCTTAGTACCGAAGCGGATACCGCACCCATGCCTGTAGCCGTGGCGGCGGCGGCTTCACAGCCTTCTAATTGCGCTACTTTTTGCTCAAGTTCAGTCGTGGTTGGGTTACCTAAACGCGTGTAAATATAACCGGGCTCTTCACCTGCAAAGCGGGCAGCACCTTGGGCGGCACTTTCAAAATGAAACGTAGACGTTTGATACAAAGGTGAGGTTAATGCGCCATGCGGATCGTTTGCTTTTTGTGGGCCATGGATACATTGGGTGTGTTGATGATGCTTGCTCATTGTGTGTTCTCGTTTTTATTATGTGTGTCAATAGCATAAATAAAACGCACCGCACTTAAAATCACAAGCATGCCGGATGCTCAGATGGCTATTTGTGCAAACTTTACTCAAAAAGCTGTACACAAATATTGCCAACTATTTACTATCGGCTCTCTTAGTACGACTCATAATTTTACTCGCAATCCCTTGAACAGTGCCTTTTAACAAGCTGCGTTTATTTTCAAGACGCGGTAATGGTCGGCTTAATTCCATGGCTTTATAGCCTATACGAGCTGTAAATATACCTGCACTGACGCCTTGCGCAGCTCGCCCTGAAAGTTTGCCTAATAGCTCAGCACTAAGTGCCGTGGCAGCTAAATCAGATACAAGCTCTGCGCTGCCTACAAACATGACTTGTTTTAACAGCATTCGGTAGAGCTTAATGCGGCTGGCATAACCAAAGCCAATGCCATATATGCGGCCTATTTGCTCTATTAATTTAGTGCCACGCCATAACACCGCTATCATATCCACCAGCGCAAGAGGGCTTAATGCGACTAATAAGGCTGACTCTGTTGCAAAGCGGTTTATAAGCTTTTTAGCTTGGGTGTCTTGCGTTACCAGTAGGCTATTAGCGTAAAGTGTCATTATTTCTTTATCACTATGGTGCGTAGCAACTTGGTTTTTAAAGTTTTCAAAATTGTCTAACTGCTGGTGCTTGTTCAATTTTTCAAGCCAAGGGAGTGCACCACCCACTTGCTCACTGTTTAATAGCCTATCGGCTTCATGGCGATGCAGCTGATTACGCTTTAAACTGCGCAACATCCGATACTCTCGCCATAACAATCTTGTTATTAATAGCAGAGCGCTTACCACGGCGGTTAAATAAACACTGCCCAAAATAAGCGATTGCTGATAAGCAAGCACAATAGAAAACCCAAACTCTAGCAGTACTAAAATAATAAAGCTGAGCGCAAACAAGCCTTTGAGCGTTTGCCATTTTGACTTTTTATACACCGGCTCTAAATCAACTTCAGGCTCAAGCGCATCATCCTCAAGCTCAGAGGTGTAATCACTTTGTCCGTGTTCAATAATTTTAGCAGGTGTTAACGCAGGCTCGTTTTGCTCAATACTTTGTGCACTAATACGACGCCCTGCTTGAAACTGTTGCGTTGACTCACTCATGTTAATTTATCTCCTAGCAAGTACTGCATCACATGATCTAATCGAATATGTTTAAGTTGCTTGTCGGGGCTTGGCATCGGCGAAAATGACAAAAATTCAAACCCTTGCGCTGGCCACTCACTTTTATTAAGCATTCTACTTGGCGGCTCTGGTGGTAAATAAGTCAGCCACTCATGCTCATTTAAAGGTTTACCGTAAACGCAATCAAGGGTTTGACCTTTATCAACCACTTGGCGAGGTTGGGTTGCGGTAATTGATGACATAGCCATAGTTTCAATTTGTACACCATCAAACTTTAAATGATTACTTTGCTCTTTAACCAGCGAGTCTAGTAACAAGGCTAACGCTTTATGATGCTTAGCACTGATGTGATCTGACTTATTAGCCGCAAACAATATTTTATCAATATTCGGTTTGAATAAACGTTTAAAAAAGCCAGACTCCCCATAACTAAAATGTGCCAACAATTGATTAATAACACGGCTTTGCTCATGCAACGTTTCATGGCCTTCATTTAATGCACTGAGTACATCAACCAACACAATTTGGCGGTCAAAATGACGAAAATGCTCATTATAAAATGGCTTAACGACTTCTTTCACGTAAGCATTAAAACGTTTAATTAAATGCGCTAAATTAGAACCCGCCACCACATCGTCTTTCATCATTTCAGGGTTTATTGGAAAAAATAACAATAACGGCGCACCTTGCAAGTCGCCCGGCATTAACATTCGCCCGGGTTGTAACATCGCAAGTTTGGTGTCTTTTTTTAGCCCTACTAGCATGCGTTGATAAAGTTGTGCAATGTTAGCAAGCTCACTTTCATCCACAGGCGCATGTAAATCAAGTTGCTCTACGGCGTGTAAAAAATCGCCTGAGGTAGCGCTGCGAGGAGACTGATTTAATAATGGGTATTGCTGTTCACACCACGCAGTATAGCTTTGTTCAAGCATAGGTAAATCGAGCAGCCATTCGCCTGGATAGTCAATAATATCAAGGTATAACGTTGATTGCGGTGAAAAATGACCTCGCAGACCCGCATTACTTTGGTATTTAATCGCCAAGCGTAGGGTATTTATTCGCTCAGTAGACGCCGGCCAAGCAGGGTCACCTTCCATTGGCAGTAAGGCACTCATTGCACGGTTATAATCAAAAGTGGGCACGTTTAATGCCTCTTGCGGCACAATTTTAGTGGCAATATGACGATGCTCGCGCATCACATCAAAAAAAGGTAAGTTGTTGTCATTCGCCTGAGAGGTTAAGTGCTTAACTAACGCGCTTATAAACGCGGTTTTACCACTGCCGCTCAACCCAGTTACAGCAAGCTTAACATGTTGGTCTAAACTACGGTGCAGGGCTTTTTGTGCTTTGCCTTTAAAGGTTTTAAAGGTCTTTTTTGCAAATGATTGGCTCATAAAGTGTTTTGCACCCTATCTGCCGTAATTGTTCACGTTACAAACAAGGTGCTTATCAATCCTTTAAAGTTTATTAATTTCACGACTGACCGTAAATTCGCTTGAGGTAACGTAACGTTCCATCTCTTGTAAGCGAACATCAACACGTGTTAAACGCTCTTTTAAGTCTTGTAATGCACGACGAGGTGGCTCGCCCTTTTGCCATACTTTAAACTTAACTTCTAGTGGGTCATCACTGTAAGTTGAATGCGTTTTACGTGTTGCAGCAGGTTTTTTATCTAAAATAAACCATGCTGCAATGTACGCTACCACAAATAATGGGCCACCGGTTAGTAGTACCGCACTAACAAATATAATGCGAACTAACCATAACTCCATATTAAAGTAGTCACTTAAACCGGCACATACGCCAGCTATTTTGCCGCGTTGTGGGTCTCTGAATAATTCGCGTTTAGTGTTCATACTTTTTGTCTCCACTGAGGTGACTCTTGATCAAGCAACGCTTCTAATGTTTCTACTCTATCAGCCATTTTTTCAGCTTTTTGTGCTAGCTCCAATAATTGGCGGTGCTCATGCTCACTCAACCCTTGGCTTACTTGCTTTTTGCTACGGTAGTGTAAAATTAACCACAGTGGCGCAACAAAAATCATAAATAAGATAAAGGGGGCAACTAGTATCTCTGGATCAAACATAATCCTCTCCTGACAATCCTTATTCTATGTTGATGTCAGGGGCACGTGGCCCCTGATATTATCGTTTTATTTATTTGCGAGTTTCTTTTTAAGTTCAGCTAACTCGTCATCAATCTTTTCATTCTTTTGTAAGTCTGCAATTTCATCAGCTAACGTTTGTTTACCTAAATCATAAGACTCTATTTGAGATTCTAGCCCATCAATTTTGGTTTCGTAACGTTCAAAGCGATTAAGTGCATCCTCTACTTTAGAACTATCAAGCGCTTTTTTAACTTCAAGGCGCGACTCAGCCGAGCGTTGACGTAAAATAATCGCTTTTTGACGTGCCTTAGCATCTGCTAGCTTTTCTTGTAGCGTAGTAACCTCTTGTTGTAGCTTCTCAATATGAGACTCTACATGGTCAAGTTCACTTTCTACCGCAGCAACTGCGTCGGCTGATTTTTGCTTTTCAAGTAATGCTGAGCGTGCTAAATCGTCACGATCTTTGCTCAGTGCCAGTTCGGCTTTCTCTTGCCAATCGCTTACTTGGGCTTTTAGTGTATCTACGCGACGTACTAATTCTTTTTTCTCAGCGAGTGTTTTTGCTGATGTAGAGCGTACCTCTACCAGTGTATCTTCCATCTCTTGGATAATAAGACGAACCATTTTTTCAGGGTCTTCTGCTTTATCTAAAATGGCATTGATATTAGAATTAACAATGTCTGCAAAACGTGAAAAAATTCCCATAACATATACCTCTATTATTTAATCTAAATGTGTCTGCTTTTATTAGTATCAATATGCTTGCCAACTTTTTTAATTTTAAAATAGCAATAAATTTCAAATAGTTAAATGTAAATTACAAATTGCTTTTGTTATCAATCATAATGAAATACACTAACTGTTAGTAAAAATGACTAAGAGTTAGGAAATATGAGTCAATATCGCCAACAGGATAATTTGCTCGGCCAATCAGACAGCTTTTTATCGGTTCTTGATCAGGTATCGCAGCTAGCAAACCTAGATAAACCCGTACTTATTATTGGTGAACGTGGTACCGGTAAAGAGCTTATTGCAGCACGTTTACACTTTTTATCCAAGCGCTGGGATCAAAGTTACGTCAAACTTAACTGTGCGGCATTAAACGAAAATCTACTCGAAAGTGAATTATTTGGCCATGAAAGTGGTGCATTTACTGGCGCAAGTAAACGCCATGAAGGCCGATTTGAGCGGGCTAATAGCGGCACCTTATTTTTAGATGAGTTGGCAAATACTTCTGCCCTAGTGCAAGAAAAGCTATTAAGGGTAATAGAGTATGGTGAGTTTGAGCGTGTTGGCGGCAAACAAACGGTTAAAGTAGATACGCGCTTAGTCTGTGCGACCAATGAAGACTTACCGCATTTAGCGCAGCAAGGTGAATTTAGAAGCGATTTACTCGATAGGCTCGCATTTGATGTGATCACTCTACCGCCACTGCGCGAACGCCAAGACGATATTATGTTACTGGCTGAGCAATTTGCAATGAATATGGCACGCGACTTAGAGTGGGAGTTATTTAGTGGCTTTACTCGCAATGCACAAGAAAGTTTACTCAGTTATGAGTGGCCGGGTAATGTGCGTGAGCTTAAAAATGTGGTGGAGCGAAGTCTTTATCGCCACGGCAATGAACATATCCCTGTGCATAAAATTATTTTAGACCCATTCGAAAGCCGCTTTAGACCTAAAGCACGTATTAAACATGCACAAGCCCCTGTTGCTGTGCAAAATGAAGTTGTTAACACCCAGCCCAAAGAAGCGCCTGTAACACCGAGTTTGAGTAACGCAGAACCTGAGTTTCCTTGTGACTTAAAAACACTCTCTAATGAATTTGAGATCACATTAATAAAAAAAGCATTAGAACATAGCCAATTTAATCAAAAGAAGACTGCAGAAGTACTTGGTTTAACGTATCATCAATTACGTGGTTATTTGAAAAAATACAATTTGCTGGAATAGTAGAGGTTGTGCGGGTGCATAAATTATTACTTGCTTTATTATCATTGAGTTTAGTAGGTTGCATTGATAGTAAAGAAGAAATCTTAGAAGAAAAAAACCAAGGCCTCGTTTATTGCGCTGAGGCAAATCCTGTGTCGTTCAATCCACAAGTCACAACCACAGGATCAACCATCGATATTATTGCTAACCAGTTGTACGACCGGTTAATTAGTATTGACCCTGTGACTGCTGAATTTAAAAGCGAACTAGCCACCGACTGGAAAATTAGCAAAGACGGTAAGTCTGTCACTTTTACTCTGCGTAAAGGGGTTAAATTTCATACCACCGCGTATTTTACTCCAACACGCGAATTTAACGCTGATGATGTCATTTTCACTTTCAGTCGTTTATTTGATGTATACAACCCCTATCACTTTGTCGGTGATGCGAATTATCCCTACTTTCAAAGTGTGGGTATTGACCAACTTATTCGTAAAATTGTCAGGGTGTCTGATCACCAAGTTCGGTTTGAATTATTTAACGCAGAAAGCAGTTTTTTAGCGAATATGGCGACCGATTTCGCCGTGGTGCTCTCTAAAGAATATGCCATGGCGCTCAAAGCCAACAACCAAGAAAACCTATTTGATCAATATCCAGTTGGCACCGGTCCTTATATTTACAAAGAATACCGACGAGACCATTTAGTACGCTTTTATAAAAACGCTGACTATTGGAAACACGAGGTGGCACTTGAGCAGTTGGTGTACGACATTACCCCTAATGGCACCACGCGTATTGCTAAAATTCTTACCAAAGAGTGTGACGTAACTGCGCATCCTAGCAGTGCACAGTTAAGTATTTTAGCTCAGCGAGATGATATTAACGTTGAAAGGGAAACCAACTTAAACATAGGTTATTGGGCATTTAATTCCGAACGCCCTCCGTTTGATAACTTAAAAGTACGCCAAGCCTTAGTGCATGCCATTGATATAGAAAAAATAATGCAGGCAGTTTACTACGGTAATGGACTTCGTGCGCGGTCAATATTACCACCCACGTCGTGGGCGTTTGAACCACAAAAGAACATGCCAATTTTCGACCCACAACTGGCAAAAAAACTATTAACAGAAGCCGGTTATGAAAAAGGGTTTGATATGAGCATTTGGGCTATGCCTGTCAGCCGTATTTATAACCCCAATGCACGAAAAATGGCAGAGCTGATGCAAAGCGATTTACGCAAAATTGGCGTTAACGTTAATATTGTCGAGTATGAGTGGAACACCTTTATTCAACGCATAGGCGAGCACCGTCACGACAGTGTATTATTAGGTTGGGCAGCAGATACGCCTGATCCTGACAACTTTTTTAGCCCGTTACTTAGCTGCACCGCGACCTTCAGTGGCAAAAACCCAGCGAACTGGTGTAATCCTGAATTTGATTTACTGTTAACTAAAGCTCTCGATACGACCGATTTAAATTTACGTAAACAATATTACGACGCAGCACAAAGTATGATCATCGAACAATTACCCTTATACCCAATAGCCCACGGCATGCGTTTTCAGGCAAGTAGTGCTGATGTTGAGGGGATCACACTCGGGCCATTTGGCGCTATTTCATTGGCTAACGCGAGGAAGAAGTAATGTTATTCGATTATATTTTACGCCGCCTCGGATTGTTATTTTTCATGGTGTTATTACTGAGTATTTTTACTTTTTCGCTGAGCTACTTATTCCCTGGCGATCCACTGAGTAACTTAAGCGGCATACCAGACACTAACTTTACTCAAAATGCACAGCTAGAAGAAAAGTACCTGTTTAACAGTAACTACTTTATGCAGTACATTGCCTTTGTTGGGCGAATAGTACAAGGCGATTGGGGCGTGTCGTTTGCCTCAGGAGATAGTGTTTTTGCTCACGTGGTTGATTTAATTCCAGCGACCTTAGAGCTGAGTATTTATGCGTTAGTCATCTCGGTTGTGGTTGGCGTGCCTGTCGGGATTTTAGCATCGGCTTATCATAAACAATGGCCTGATAAATTAATTAGCTCAACAGCTATGGTTGGCTATTCTATGCCTATTTTTTGGCTCGCGTTATTACTAATTATGGTTTTTTCGCTCAAACTTGGTTGGTTTCCTATGTCGGGGCGAGTGAGCTTATTGTATGAAATACCTGCCAGTACGGGGTTTATCTTACTGGATATTTTACTAGCTGATTTTCCCTACAATGGCATGGCAATGCTTGATGCACTGCATCACCTAACGTTACCCACCATTGTACTGGCTATGTATCCGACTACTGTATTGGTGCGCTTTACTCGCGAGTCAATGTTAAAAGTAATGGATCAAAACTTTATCAAAACAGCTCGCGCCAAAGGCCTTAACCGTGGACAGCTTATTATTCATCACGCCCTGAGAAATGCATTACTGCCGGTTATAAAGCAAATAGGTTTGCAATTTAGCACCTTAATCACCCTTGCTATGATCACCGAGGTTATTTTTTCATGGCCGGGGATTGGCCGTTGGTTAATAGACAGTATTTATCAACGTGACTACCCTGCCATACAAGGGGGGTTAATGGCCGTTTCTTTTTTCATTATTATTGCGACAATTATAGCCGAACTAACATACACCCTACTCGATCCCCTGTCTCGGAACCAAGCGCATGGCAAAGTTTAATTTATTTTCAGAAGATTCAAATAAATCGCCATTAGCGAGACTATGGAGAAAATTTAAAAATAACCATCCTGCTTTGGTGGGTTTATGGGTGTTTATTGCCTTTAGTATATTAGCTGCAACAGCGCCGTTTCTTGCGCCCTATGGAGTAAACCAACAGCACAGTAATGCACTACTGCTACCACCTTCATGGAATGAAATGGGCGATGTGCGGTTTATTTTAGGCACCGATGACTTAGGCCGAGATGTGCTTTCACGCTTAATGAATGGTGCGACTTATACTTTTGGTTTGTCGATCGTGGCTGCACTAATTACCACCATAATTGGCGTGTTAGTCGGGACATTTGCTGGTATTAGCAAAGGCATACGCTCTAGCTTTTTGAACCATTTACTTGATGTAACCTTATCTATCCCCTCATTATTATTGGCCATTATTATTATTGCCATACTCGGACCTGGATTAATGAATACCGTTTGGGCAATTATTTTAGCGCTGTTACCACAGTTTATTCATTCCATTAGAAACCTAATCGTTGATGAGCTAGGTAAAGATTATGTCACAGCGTACCGGCTCGATGGAGCCTCTAAGTGGCATATTTTATCGCGCGGTATTTTTCCTAATGTGTATGAATATATTGTGGTTATTTTTACTATGGCCCTCTCTACTGCTATTTTAGATATTGCTGCGCTAGGGTTTTTAAAACTTGGCGCACAGCCGCCGACCACTGAATGGGGTGCTATTTTGGCCGAAAACTTAGGGCTTATTTATTTAGCGCCATGGACAGTGGCTCTTCCGGGTGTACTGCTATTTTTAGCCGTTCTTTCAACAAACTTGGTGGGCGATGGACTTCGCAAAGTTTTACAAGCGCGTAAGGCAGATTAAATGCATTTACTAGATATTCGAAATTTAACCATAGAGCTGCAAACGTCTGAAACTGCTATTCGCGCTGTTGACCGAGTAAGTTTTAGTTTAAAAGAAGGTGAAGTACACGCCTTAGTGGGAGAATCCGGCTCAGGAAAAAGCTTAATTGCAAAAGCCATTGTAGGCGTACTTAACGAACGCTGGGTTATAACCGCCGATAGAATGCATTGGCGCGGTGTCGATTTAATGCGCCTCACACCAGAGCAGCGCCGTAAAACCGTCAGCCAAGACATTGCAATGATTTACCAAGATCCAAGTCGCTGCCTTGACCCTACTGCAAAAATATTTAACCAAATCGCTGAAACACTGCCTGAAGTGGCCGCCAAAGGGTTTTTCTTAAAACGCAACCGAGAGCGTAAAGATCGTGTAAAAGCACTGATACACAAAGTGGGCATTAAAAATCATGAAGCCGTGCTTGATAGCTACCCTCATGAACTCTCTGAAGGCGTTTGTCAAAAAGTCATGATAGCCATGGCCATTGCGCGTACACCTAAATTGCTCATTGCTGATGAGCCTACAACCGCACTAGAAAGCACCACCCGTGCACAGGTGTTTAGGTTATTAAAAAGTTTAAATCAGCTAAAGAACATGTCTATTTTGATGATTTCCCATGAGCTAGAAGAAATAGTAAATTGGTCGCATGGTATTCATGTGTTGTACTGCGGTCAAATGGTTGAAGCAGGTCCAACACACCGTATTTTTAGCCAACCTCGTCATCCGTATACGCAAGCTTTACTAAAAAGCCTGCCCGATTATGAGCATGGTTTAGCCCATAAAGAACCTTTTTATGCATTAAAAGGCACCATACCTACACTACAACATTTACCGATTGGTTGTCGACTCGGTCCACGTTGCCCGCAAGCACAAAAAGAGTGTGTGGTTGCCCCTAAACTCTCTAAACACCACGGCCATAGTTACGCGTGTCACTTTCCATTGATCAAGGAAGTAAAATAATGCAACCCTTGTTAAAAGTTCAAGCCTTGTCAAAAGCCTTTAACATGCGTGCAGGTTTATTTAGCCGTAAAAAATTTGATGTACTAAAAAACATCTCATTTTGCATTGGTAAAGGTGAAACAATTGCCATTATTGGTGAAACAGGCTCAGGAAAAAGTACCCTGGCTAAATTATTAGTGGGTGCATACAGTGCCGATAACGGGCAGATATTATTAGAGAATAACACCATAGAAAACAATGGTAATCGTGATGCGCAGTGTCGTTATATCCGAATGATTTTTCAAGACTCCGCCACCTCATTGAACCCAGCAGTGACCATTGCTGAAATGCTCGATGATTGCCTAAAATTCAATACTGATTTTGATAAAACTCAACGTAGTGAAAAAATTGGCAGTACTTTACTTAAGGTCGGATTGCTGGTTGATCATCAGCAATACTATCCGCATATGTTTAGTGTGGGGCAATTACAGCGTGTAGCGCTCGCTCGCGCGCTTATATTAGATCCCAAGGTAGTTGTACTCGATGAGGCACTTTCGTCGCTTGACCCCTCTGTGAGGGCGCAAATAGTTAACTTATTACTTAAATTACAGCTCGAAACCGGTTTAACCTATATTTTGATCACCCATCATTTAAGTTTAGTGCGCCATATTAGCGACCAATTAGTCGTTCTCAATAAAGGTGAAATTGTTGAATACGGTCCCACTGAAGCTATTTTTCAAAGCCCACAGTCAAAGGTTACTCAACGCTTATTAAGCTGTTAATACAAAAATATAAAAGGCGCCAATTGGCGCCTTTTATAGTTTAGCTATTATTTATTCCGCAGGTTGCGCTGCTTTTGGTACATTAAGCTCTGCTTGTTGCTTAAGCGATTCAATGAATACCGTATAGTTTTTCTGCGCTTGCGCCATCGTGATATTTTGCTTCATTTGTGGCTCAATGTTGTCACTCACTGGTGCATCATTTACCGCTTTAAGCGCAACAATCGCTGCATCACCATTGTTTAAGTTAACTACATCATATACAGCTGCATCACTAGGATGTGCCATTTTGAATACTTGGGTAACAATAGCAGGCGAAACTGCAAAGCTTTCACGAGTTAGTTGCGACTCTTGACGAACGTTTAGTGATTGCTCAGCAGCCACATCGTTTAAGCCCTTACCGTCTTTGATTTGTGCAAATAAGGTACGTGCTTTTTCTTTAGCAAGATCCGACGCTTTTTCGTTTACTAAGCGTGTTTTAATTTGCTCACTTACTTCGCTCAATGCTTTAGTTGCAGCCGGTTGATGCTCGTTAACACGAACCACAATCACGTGCTCATTACCTAGTTCGATTACTTCTGAGTTTACTTTATCTTCTAGTAATTCAACTGATGATAATGCGGTTATAACCGCAGGATTATTAAGCGGCTCAGGAAGCGCACTCAGTGCTAATAGCGGTGTAGATTGTACTTCAACACCCGCCACTTCAGCAGCATCGTCTAAGCGGTCAGAAATCTCAAAGGCTAACGCACCCATTTCTGTTTGCTTCTCGTAAAACGCATCCACTTTTTCAGCTTGTTCAAGTTCAGCACGTAAATCGGCTTTCACGGCATCGTAAGGTTTAACTTGCTGCGATTGAATGTCTGTAAGTTTAATGATGTGATAACCAAATTCAGAGGCTACTACATCAGAGTAATCACCTTTGTTTTGCAGTGCAAAAGCAGCATCTTCAAATGCAGGCTCCATGACATCACGTTCAATCCACTCTAGGTCACCACCCATTTCTGCACTAACAATGTCATCTGACGATGTCTCTGCTAGCTCAGCAAAATCAGCACCAGCGTTAAGCTGGGCAAGTAAAGACTCAGCTTTCGCTTTTGCCGCATCGTCATCTTCACTGTTATCAATTAAGATATGTGATACACGACGTTTTTCAGGCTCAACATATTGCGCTTTACTCTGCTCATAATATGCTTTTACGTCGTCTTCGCTTACCGATGCAACATCGATATCATCTGCATCTAACTCAATGTAATTAACTGAAATAAGCTCTGGCGATAAAAATTGCCCTGCATTTAATTCGTAGTAATCAGCCACTTCTTGATCAGTAACGTCAACATCAGCCTGCATTGCTTGTTTATCAATGACTAAATAATCAATGCTGCGAGTTTGTTGTTGCAGTGCAATGGCTGATTTAAGCTCGTTTTGCAATGCAAAGTCAGTTCCTGCAACCGCTGACACTAACTGGCTACGTGTCATATCATCACGAAGGTACTCTCGAAATGAATCAGGTTGGAAGTTCATTTGACGAATCACTTGTAAGTAACGGTCGTTATTAAACTGATCGCCAATTTTAAAATAAGGTAGCTCTAAAATTGTTTTGCGAACGCTTTCATCACTTACGCGAAGACCAAGTTCGGCAGCTAACTGGCTTTGTAATTCTTGTTGTACTAAACGGTCAATCACGCCTTGACGGATTTGAGCCATGTAAGTTGGATCAGCTGCTATTTGGGTAAAGTACTCACCAAATTGTTGTTCTAAGCGGCTGCGTTCATTTTGAAACGCACGGCTAAATTCTGTTTGGCTAATTTTAATTCCATTTACTTCAGCAACGGGTTGTTCTGTGGTTTGACCTAAGTAACTACCGATCCCAGCTAAGGCAAAAGATAAAATCACCGCGCCTAAAATGACTTTGGCTACCGGCCCTTGCGAACCTTCTCTGATTTTCTCAAGCATTTGTTTATCTCTTTTCTGAGCAAGGTATTTTCTACCTTGTCATATGTAAAAAAAGCGTATCTTACCAGATACGCTTTTTCACTTGAAGTAACTGGCGGTGAAGTAACTTAATTTATCGATTGCAATAATTAAGCGTCTCTTTACTCGCCATAACTAATTTGTTTACACAGTGATTAGTTTACTGCGTCTTTAAGCGCTTTACCGGCTTTAAAAGCTGGGATGTTAGCTGCAGCAATTTGAATCGTTTCACCAGTTTGTGGGTTACGACCTGCACGAGCAGCACGCTCACGTACAGAGAAAGTACCAAAACCAACAAGTGCAACTGAGTCGCCATCTTTTAGCGCGCCAGATACAGATTCGATGAATGAATCTAGTGCACGACCTGCAGCCGCTTTAGAAATGTCAGCATCAGCTGCGATTTGATCGATTAATTGAGATTTATTCACAATATCATCCTCTTTCATTGTTGTTATCAAGAGCGATTGTTTTTTAAACTAACATCACTGTTTTGAAATTTTTGAGCAATTTTTTTAAAGCTCACATGATTATATTTTTCTTAAGCCTAGGCCCGGCAAGGGCTAGGCTTGAAAACCAGTGCTTAACTTATCATACCGTTTAGATTTGAAAAGCCCCTAAAAGCACTTTTTTTGGCTTTTTTACTGCTTTTTCGGTGTTTCGACTGAAAAACTATCAACTGGATGTACTAAAGCAAGCTTCAATACTTCGTCAATCCATGTCACTGGGTGAATCTCAAGACCCGCCAATACGTTATCAGGTATCTCTTTTAAGTCACGTTCGTTGATTTTAGGGATCACCACCGTTTTAATACCACCACGATGAGCCGCTAATAATTTCTCTTTTAAGCCACCAATAGGCAGTACTTCACCACGTAAGGTTATCTCACCTGTCATGGCCACATCAGAGCGCACAGGATTACCCGTTAAACTTGAAACCAAACACGTAACCATTGCAATACCCGCACTTGGACCATCTTTAGGAGTTGCGCCCTCAGGTACATGCACGTGAATATCACGTTTTTCATAAAAGTCGCTATTAATACGTAGCTCATCAGCACGATTACGCACAACAGTCATTGCCGCTTGAATCGACTCTTGCATTACATCGCCTAACGAGCCGGTGTAAGTCAATTTGCCTTTACCTGGTACTGCGGCACATTCAATAGTTAGTAAGTCACCGCCTACTTCTGTCCATGCTAAGCCAGTTACTTGACCAATACGGTCGCCATCTTCTGCTTTACCGTAATCAAAGCGTTGCACACCGAAGTACTCTTCAAGGTTATCTGCATCGATAGTGACCGTTTTGGTGTCTTTTTCCATTAAGATATTTTTAACCGCTTTACGGCATAATTTAGACACTTCACGCTCTAAGTTACGTACGCCCGCTTCACGGGTGTAATAACGGATAATACCGATAATAGCACTGTCGGCAATTTCAACTTCTTTCTCTTTTAAGCCATTACGCTTAACTTGCTTTGGAATTAAATGTTCTTTAGCTATATTTAATTTTTCGTCTTCGGTATAACCGGCTAAACGAATAACTTCCATACGATCTAATAAAGGCCCAGGAATATTAAAGCTATTAGAGGTAGCCACAAACATGACATCAGATAAGTCGTAATCGACTTCTAAGTAATGATCAGCAAAATGGCTGTTTTGCTCAGGATCGAGTACTTCTAATAATGCTGATGCAGGGTCGCCACGCATATCCGCTGACATTTTATCAATTTCATCTAACAAGAATAACGGGTTTTTAACGCCCACTTTAGTCATGTTTTGAATCAACTTACCAGGCATAGAGCCAATATAAGTACGACGGTGACCACGTATTTCGGCTTCATCACGCACGCCACCCAGTGCCATACGAATGTACTTACGACCAGTTGAACGCGCAATAGATTGCCCAAGTGAGGTTTTACCCACCCCTGGTGGCCCAACTAAACACAAAATTGGCCCTTTAAGTTTATTGGTACGCTGCTGTACCGCGAGGTATTCAATAATACGCTCTTTAACTTTATCAAGTCCGTAGTGATCGCTATCTAGTATTTTTTGCGCGCCTGCTAAGTCTTTTTTCACTTTAGAGCGTTTTTTCCACGGTACGTTAATTAGCGTATCTATGTATGAGCGAACAACACTGGCTTCCGCAGACATTGGCGACATCATTTTAAGTTTGTTAAACTCTGCCGTGGCTTTTTCTTTCGCTTCGTTAGGCATACCTGACTCTTCGATGCGTTTTTTTAGCGCTTCGAATTCATCTGGCACATCGTCAATTTCGCCAAGCTCTTTTTGAATCGCTTTCATTTGCTCATTGAGGTAATACTCACGCTGCGATTTTTCCATCTGCTTTTTAACGCGGGTACGAATTTTTTTCTCAACTTGCAATAAGTCTATTTCACCTTCCATCAGCGCCATTAAGTACTCCAAGCGCTCTGTAACGCTTGATATTTCAAGTACTTTTTGTTTTTCAGGCACTTTTAATGGCATGTGCGCAGCCATGGTATCAGCAAGACGCGCTGGCTCATCAATACCAGAGACCGAAGTCATCACTTCAGGTGGGATTTTTTTATTTAATTTTACGTAGCCTTCAAACTGGCTCAATGCACTGCGAATAAAAATATCTTGTTCTTGTTCGTTTACTGAATCAGACTCAATAAACTGTGCATTGGCAACAAAGAAATCTTCGTTATCAACAAACTCTTCGATATTCGCACGCTGCGTGCCTTCAACTAATACTTTTACTGTACCATCGGGTAGCTTTAATAATTGAAGTACAGTCGCAATTGTCCCAACACGATAAATATCGTCTTTCTCAGGCTCATCTACAGTTGCATCTTTTTGTGCAACTAAGAAAATTTGTTTGTCTTTATCCATTGCCGCTTCTAGGCATTTTATTGATTTTTCACGGCCTACAAAAAGCGGGATCACCATGTGTGGATACACCACAACATCGCGCAGTGCTAGCACAGGGATTTCGACTCGATCGTTTCTCTCAAGCGTCATTGTATTTTCTCTTTGCACTTCATTTATTTAAAGATTACTCAAGTATATGGGGATAACCTAATTAAAGTTCAACAATTTTTGCCAACTCGATTAAATTAATTATAAAAAAAGGAGCCATTGGCTCCCTTTTTTTTACAACTTGCTCAGAATTTAATCTGCTGCGGCTTGTTCTTGATTACTGCTGTCATAAATCAAGATTGGATCAGACTCACCTTTAATAACGGTTTCATCAACAACCACTTTGCTAACGTTATCAATTGAAGGCAGCTCATACATAGTATCAAGTAATACACCTTCTACGATTGAACGTAGGCCACGCGCACCGGTCTTACGTTCCATTGCTTTGTGAGCAATAGCACGTAGTGCATCATCACGAAACTCAAGCTCAACGTCTTCCATACCAAACAATACTGAAAACTGCTTAGTAATGGCGTTTTTAGGCTCACTTAAAATTTGTACCAGTGCAGCTTCATCAAGTTCAGTCAATGTAGCAACAACAGGTAAACGGCCAATAAACTCTGGGATTAAACCATATTTTACTAAATCTTCTGGCTCAACATCTTTAAATGTTTCGCTTAAAGAACGGCTCGCTGCCGACTCTTTAACGTTAACACCAAAACCAATACCGGTATTTTTATGGCTACGCTGCTCAATAACTTTATCAAGACCAGCAAATGCACCACCACAAATAAACAGGATCTTAGAAGTGTCTACTTGCAGGAACTCTTGCTGTGGATGTTTACGTCCACCTTGTGGCGGAACAGAAGCAACGGTACCTTCAATCAGCTTAAGTAAGGCTTGTTGTACACCTTCACCTGACACATCACGGGTGATTGATGGATTATCTGATTTACGTGAAATTTTGTCTATTTCATCAATGTAAACAATACCACGTTGTGCTTTTTCTACGTCGTAGTCACATTTTTGTAAAAGCTTTTGAATAATGTTTTCAACATCTTCACCCACATAACCGGCTTCGGTTAACGTGGTGGCATCGGCCATAGTAAACGGCACATCTAGTAAACGTGCTAACGTTTCAGCTAGCAGTGTTTTACCACTCCCCGTTGGGCCAATTAATAAAATATTACTTTTACCTAATTCAACGTCTTGTTTAGTTGATTGGTTGCGTAAACGCTTGTAGTGATTGTAAACCGCTACAGACAACACTTTCTTCGCATGGTCTTGACCAATTACGTAGTCGTCTAAGTGGTTACGAATTTCTTTTGGCACAGGTAATTTGTCAGCGGCATCATGCTTAGGCGCGATGTCTTTAATTTCTTCCCTGATAATATCATTACACAGCTCTACACATTCATCACAAACGTATACTGAAGGTCCTGCAATTAATTTTCGAACTTCATGCTGGCTTTTGCCACAAAAAGAGCAGTATAACAATTTATTACTTTTGTCGCCGTCTGTAGGAGTGTCAGACATTCAGCTACCTCATTTTATTACGTTGGCCACCAAAATCTTGGTGGCTATTTTAATACGCTTTAACTATACCAAAATTTAGGCTTTTTCGCATAGTAACTCTCATTAGCAAGCATTACTGCTTGCTTGCAGGCATACTTACTTGCTACCGCGATTAGTAAATACTGAGTCAACAATACCGTAATCTACAGCTTGGCTTGCACTCATAAAGTTATCACGGTCTGTGTCGCGTGAAACAACATCAAGTGGTTGGCCAGTATGCTCAGCCATTAAGCGATTTAATTTGTCTTTAATAGACAGAATTTCTTTTGCGTGTATTTCAAAATCAGACGCTTGACCTTGGAATCCACCTAATGGTTGGTGAATCATCACGCGTGAATTTGGTAAACAAAAACGTTTACCCTTAGCACCACCAGATAATAAAAACGCACCCATGCTAGCCGCTTGGCCTACACAGATAGTACTTACATCAGGTTTAATGAAATTCATTGTATCGTAAATAGCCATTCCCGCAGTGACCGAGCCACCCGGTGAATTGATATATAAGAAAATATCTTTATCTGGGTTCTCTGATTCTAAGAAAAGCATTTGCGCTAAAATCAGATTTGCCATGTTGTCTTCAACTTGGCCCGTTAAAAAGATAATACGCTCTTTTAATAGTCTCGAATAAATATCAAATGAGCGCTCGCCTTTAGCTGTTTGCTCAACAACCATAGGGACTAATGCGTTTAGGGGATCTGTCATACCAGTGTTCATACTTATTTAATTCCTTATGCGCTTATACTTATTCTAAGAAAAGCATAATGATCATTTTTAGCTAATTAAGAACCACAAACTAAAATGGCCCGGGCACACTGCATAAACAGAGTAACACGAGCCATTTAATCGTTAGCGAGCGCTTAAGTCAATGACTTATTATGCACCTTGCTGTGGATTCATGATGTCATCAAATGCTTTTTCAACATCAGTAACAGTTGCTTTAGCTAAAATAGCTTCAACAGCTTGCTCTTCCATTGCTACATTACGCATTTGTTGCATTAGTTGATCATTTGCTTTGTAGTATTCTACTACTTCAGTTGGATCTTCGTATGCAGATGCTACAGTAGCGATAAGTGCTTCAACTTTAGCGTCATCAACTTTGATGTCGTTCGCTTTAATCACTTCACCTAATAATAGGCCAGTTTTAACACGTGTTACTGCTTGCTCATGGAACAATTCAGCTGGAAGCTCAGGCATATTTTGACCGTTGCCACCAAAACGTTGAGCAGCTTGCTCACGTAATGCGTCAACTTCTTGGTCGATTAATGCTTTCGGCACTTCAACTTCGTTTTGCTCTAAAAGACCTTTGATTGCTTGGTCTTTCACGTTAGCTTTAACCGCTTGGTCTAGCTCACGCGTCATGTTCTTTTTAACTTCTTCTTTAAGCGCTTCTACGCCGCCTTCGGTAACACCGAATTTAGTTGCAAACTCATCGCTTAATTCAGGTAATTCTTGCGCTTCAACTTTTTTCACTGTGATAGTGAATTGAGCCGCTTTACCTTTTAAGTTTTCAGCGTGGTAATCTTCAGGGAAGTTTACGTCAGCAACCACTTCTTCGCCTGCTTTTTTACCTACGATGTTGTCTTCAAAACCTGGGATCATACGACCTTGACCAAGTTCTAATGGGAAATCTTCAGCTTTGCCGCCTTCGAATTCTTCACCGTCGATAGTACCAACAAAATCAACCGTTACACGGTCGTTTGAGCCAGCAGCTGCATCAACGTCAGCCCAAGAAGCGTGTTGCTTACGAAGTGTTTCTAGCATGTTTGCTAAATCTTCGTCAGTTACTTCTACTGCTGGTTTTTCAACAGCAATTTTCTCTAAACCTTGAACTTCAACTTCAGGGTAAACTTCAAATGTTGCTGAGAACTCTAAATCTTTACCTGCTTCAAGTGCTTTTGGAGCAAATGTAGGTGCGCCAGCAGGGTTAATTTTTTCAGCAACAATTGCTTCAATGTAATTACGTTGCATTACTTCGCCAGCAACTTCTTGACGAACAGCTGGTCCGAAACGCTTGTTGATTACTGATACTGGAACTTTACCAGCACGGAAACCGTCGATACGCTGCGTTTTTGACAGTTGTTGTAAGCGTTTTTTTACTTCGGTCTCAACGTTCTCTGCAGGAACGGTGATGGTCAGACGGCGCTCAAGGCCTTGAGTCGTCTCAACAGAAACTTGCATGATTTACCTCAATATTCAATTTTGGCGACTGTTCGCCTTCATTACAAACAAAGTAATCTATAGGCGTCTTGATAAAATTCAAGCCTTAGAGCTTAAAAAAATCCGTCGCTACCAGGAGATACCATTGCTGCTCTGCCCTAAGGGCACTATATTTTTAAACAAATAGACGCGGCATTATAACCTAATATTTATGATAGTCGAGTGTGGGGGGCAATTATTTGGGGTAGATCAAGGCAGATAACGACTAAGCGAATAAAAAACAGGCTAATTAAATTACATAGAATGAATAAGGGTAGAAAAAGAGAATTTTGTGAATTAAAAAAGAAATCAGGTGTGTTTTACTTTAGGGGGAAAATGGTCGGCGATGCAGGATTTGAACCTGCGACCCCTTGGACCCAAACCAAGTGCGCTACCAAACTGCGCTAATCGCCGATATAGATATTTTCTCGAATACTTAAACTTAGGATTTAAGACCACTTATAAGAAAGTGGTCGGCGATGCAGGATTTGAACCTGCGACCCCTTGGACCCAAACCAAGTGCGCTACCAAACTGCGCTAATCGCCGATATTCTTTTTTTTGTAAATTGGGGTGACTGATGGGGCTCGAACCCACGACAACCGGAATCACAATCCGGGGCTCTACCAACTGAGCTACAATCACCACGGCATTACAGTGTTTTCAAAATGGCGCACCCAGAAGGATTCGAACCTTCGACCGACGCCTTAGAAGGGCGTTGCTCTATCCAGCTGAGCTATGGGCGCATCGAAAACTTCATAGTTCACTAGTAAGTTAAATTGTTATGAGTAAACATAAAAATGGTCGGCGATGCAGGATTTGAACCTGCGACCCCTTGGACCCAAACCAAGTGCGCTACCAAACTGCGCTAATCGCCGATACTTACTATTGCCTGCGAGTGACCTCGTTGACAACGGGGTGCATAATAGTGATTTGACCGGGTTAGGTCAAACGTTTTTTTAAGAAAACAAATCAATTGCTCATTTTTAGTTCATAATGGTCAAATATTACGATACAGGGATAAAATTTAAACTCTTTTTTATAATTCGGGGGGTTATAATTTAAAAGCAACTTGGCGCTCAACCGCTTTTCTGCGAAAATAGTCGCCATATTAAAAAATGAGTAAGGTGAAGGTCTTTTTCTTTATCGGCATTTTAACCCCTATATATGCATTCGTTTTTTAAATGTATCGGTATCAAGTTAATTAACCTAATTAAAGGTCACCCATGACGGCAAACATCATTGATGGTAAAGCAGTAGCAAAACAAGTACGTAGCGCAGTGGCTGAACGAGTTTCAGAACGTGTTGCACAAAACCTTAGAGCCCCAGGATTAGCTGTGGTGCTTGTTGGACAAGACCCAGCAAGCCAAGTTTACGTTGGTTCAAAGCGTAAAGCCTGTGAAGAAGTTGGTTTTATTTCTAAATCATTTGATTTACCCGCAGACACAACAGAGCAAGCGCTATTAGCATTAATTGATGAATTGAATGTTGATGGCGAAGTTGACGGTATTTTAGTACAACTTCCTTTACCTGCAGGCCTAGATGCAGAAAAAATTCTTGAGCGTATTACCCCGCATAAAGATGTTGATGGCTTTCATCCTTATAATATTGGTCGTTTGGCGCAGCGAATGCCTGCCCTTCGCCCATGTACGCCAAAGGGTATTATCACCTTATTAGATTCAACTGGCGTGCGTTACAAAGGTATGCACGCAGTGGTTGTGGGCGCCTCTAATATTGTAGGCCGCCCTATGTCACTTGAATTATTGTTAGCTGGCTGTACGACTACTGTTTGCCATAAGTTCACGCAAGATTTAGAAACCCATGTTCGCCGTGCTGACTTACTGGTTGTTGCTGTAGGCAAACCAGAGTTTATTCCGGGTGATTGGATAAAAGAAGGCGCAATTGTTATTGATGTGGGTATTAACCGTTTAGACAACGGTAAGTTAGTGGGTGATGTTGAATACGCTGTTGCAGAACAAAAAGCTGACTTTATTACCCCTGTACCTGGTGGCGTAGGCCCAATGACTGTTGCCAGTCTAATTGAAAATACGTTAGAAGCGTGTGAGAAATATCACAGCTAATAAATAAAAAATATAGTAATGAAAAGCCCGCTTAATTGCGGGCTTTTTGTATCATCATTCTTCGTTTTATTAAGTCCAAGCCTTGTGGCAAAACCGAAAACACGATCATCAATAACATAATTGCATATTGCCAACTTGCATACTGCTCGTTAATTAATATTCCGGCACATAAAATACCGGCAATTGGGTTGGCTATAGTGCCAAAAGTAAACTCAACTACTGACATTCGCCCTAATAACCAAACATATAGGATGTAAGCCAGAGCAGTATTAGGGACCACTAGCCAAAATAACGCCAGCCATTGCGTGGTATTTATTGTTGCAGTTAAAAATTGATACTGCTGAGGGGCAAAATAAAAAGCTTGAACCATAGCCGCAATTGCTAGCAAACTACCACCAATGATTAGCTGCCACGTGAGTACCGTCCACCAGTGTACTTTAGCCGTTACTTTTTTTACCAGCGTACTGCCTATCACAATAGTTAATAACGCCCCTATCAGCGCTAAAACCCCCAAAACATTAAGTGCTACATGTTGTGGATCAAATAAGCGCCATGCTAAAACCACTAAAGCAAGGGCACAAAATCCTTGCACCAGCGCTGGCTGTTGTCGCTTTACAAGCCATGCATATAATAATGCAACCACAGGGACAGATACCATTCCCACGCCTGCGATAGCTGCTGGTAGGTTAATTGCCATTACAAAAATAAAGCTAAAAAATAACGCAATATTAATTGTGCCGATCAGAAAAATGCCTGGCCATTGTTTAGCCGTTGGCCAAGAAGGTTTAAACAGCAACAACAATAAACCGGCAGGAAGTGCGCGTATGGCACCTAATAAGATTGGTGGCCACTCTGGGGTTGCGTACTTAGTCACTGCATAAGTCGTTCCCCATAAAAAAGCAGGGATCATGGCAAGTAAAATATTCATTAATTTTCCATTTTTAAATTGATGAATGCGAGTTTAAAACCTCAACTATGATTGAGGTCAACAGTATCAATTTTATTAAAAACATAATCAATTTAATGCAATTGATATAACCAAAAAAGGGTTACCCTATGGTAACCCTTGTTTTGTGATCAGCGCGTTATGGCTAAATCTGCCAAGGTCGACAAACCCTATGCTTTACGCCACGTTGTTTTTCCCGCTGAATCTTCAAGTATTACACCCAGTGCATTTAAAGCATCGCGAGCTTCATCTGCTGCAGCCCAATTTTTACTGGCACGTGCGTCATTACGTTTGACTATCAGTGCCTCAATTTCAGCCACTTCATCGTCGTTTTGACCGCCTTGTAAAAATGCCTCTGGTGCTTGCTGAGCAATACCAAGTATTTCACCTAAGCTGCGTAGAACAAAGGCTAAATGTCCTGCTTTTTCGCTATCACTTTCTTTTACTCGGTTTAGCTCTTTAGCAACTTCAAATACAACCGGTAATGCTTCTGGCGAATTAAAGTCATCATTCATAGCTTTTCTAAACTTAGCTACATACTCATTACCCTCAAGCTCACATTCAACTGGCTCAACACCACGTAATGCCGTGTAAATACGCTCAAGTGATGAACGTGCTTGGTCTAAGTTTTCTTGAGAGTAATTAAGCTGGCTGCGGTAATGGCCAGAAATTAAAAAGTAGCGAACCGACTCAGCATCGTATTGCTTTAATACTTCACGAACGGTAAAAAAGTTATCTAATGATTTAGACATCTTTTCTTTGTTCACTTGAACCATACCGGTGTGGATCCAAGTATTAACGTATTGGCCGTTGTTAGCACAGCATGATTGCGCAATTTCGTTTTCGTGGTGCGGAAACTGTAGGTCTGAACCACCACCATGAATATCAAAGTGCTCACCTAGGTGCTTTGAACTCATTGCTGAACATTCTATGTGCCAACCAGGGCGCCCCTCTCCCCAAGGTGATGACCACGATGGCTCCCCTGCTTTAGCTTTTTTCCATAAAACAAAATCAAGAGGATCGTCTTTATCTTGTGCTACTTCCACACGTGAGCCCGATTGCAGCATGGTTAAATCTTGCTGCGAAAGTGCCCCGTATTGCTCAAAGGTTGATACATCAAATAAAACGTCGCCATCGGCTGCAACATAAGCATGGCCTTTGGCAATCAAACGCTCAACCATAGCAATAATTTCATCCATGTGACCTGTAACCGTTGGCTCTACATCAGGACGCAGCATGTTTAAGCTGTCAAAGTCTTCATGCATCGCTTTAGTCATACGCACGGTTAAGTCGTTAATCGCCTCACCGTTTTCATTTGCGCGCTTGATAATTTTATCATCAACATCGGTAATATTACGTACGTACTTTAAGTCGTAACCTAAATGACGAAGATAGCGAACAATCACATCAAAACCCACAAATGTGCGTGCATGGCCAATGTGACAGTAATCATAAATGGTGATACCACACACATACATGTCGATTTTTCCATCGACCATAGGTTTAAATTGTTCTTTTTGGCGTGTCAGTGTGTTGTATATTTGTACCATTTAGTTGCTTTCCTTCACGATTAACAGAAAAGCTATGTTACCACTTGCTAAGCATGGGCTCTAGCGGTTTATAACAAACATAACATCTACTTTGTTAATCTGAGTCAACTACGATAAAATAGCGCCAATATTTAAACCAGCTATAGGAAACCTCATGGTTGTTCTACACACAAACTTTGGTGATATCACCATTAAAATGCACGAAAGCGAAGCTCCAAATACAGTAAAAAACTTTTTAGAGTATGCAAACTCAGGTTTTTATAACGGCACTATTTTTCACCGTGTAATTGATGGTTTTATGGTTCAAGGCGGTGGTTTTGCATCGGGCATGGAACAAAAAGAAGTAAACGACCCAATTGAAAATGAAGCGAACAACGGCCTATCTAACAAAGTAGGTACTTTAGCAATGGCGCGTACGCCTGATCCACACTCAGCTACAGCGCAATTTTTCATTAACGTAAATAACAACGACTTTTTAAACCACAGCAGCGAAACGTCGCAAGGTTGGGGTTACTGTGTGTTTGCTGAAGTAGTAGAAGGCATGGACGTAGTAAATAAAATCAAAGGTGTTGCTACAGGTAGCAATGGTTTTCACCAAGATGTACCACTTGAAGATGTGGTAATTGAAAGTGTAACTGTAAGCTAAAACCCCCTTATTCTTCAAAGAATACATAAAGCGGGTATTCACCCGCTTTTATTTAACTGGAATCACCATGACTCGCCAAACCTACTTTATTGCCGATTTACATTTGAGTGAAAATCGCCCTGATATTACAGCGGCATTTTTTAAGTTTTTACACTCCCATATTGTTCCTCAAAAAGTAGACGCCCTATATATTTTAGGTGATTTTTTTGAAGTGTGGGTTGGTGACGATTATGTTAGCGAACTATCAGCAGCAGTGGCAAAACAATTAAAAGCAGTTAGTAACTCGGGTATCCCCATTTATTTTGTACACGGTAATCGCGATTTTATCATGCGTGAAAAATACGCCAATATGGCAGGAATGACTCTACTCGATGAGCAAACAGTGATCGACCTTTACGGCACTCCCACTGTAATTTTACATGGTGATGAAATGTGTACTCAGGATATTGAGTATCAAAAGTTTCGTCAAAAAAGTCGTGGTTGGTGGTGGCCCAAATTAATGCTTGCTATGCCATTATGGTATCGAAAGAAAATAGCCCGTGATGCACGTGAAAAAAGTAAACTTAGTCAAGCAGACAAACCTATAGAAATACTTGATGTAGTGCAAAGCGCTGTATTAGAGACCTTTGCTAAGCATAACGTGGCTAATATGATCCACGGCCATACTCACCGCCCTAATGTACATACCTATGAAGTTAATAACCAAACCCTAACTCGCACTGTGTTAGGCGATTGGTATACTCAAGGTTCATATTTAGTGGTTACCCCTAATTCTCAAGAGTTAGTTTCGACCCCCTTGTAGGGCTTTTGGCCTTTATTGACTAATGGTAATGAGACTTTGCTGTTAAGTCAGGCAAGGTAATAATAAATTGTGTTTTAAAATAAGCATCGCTTTGTGGTTCTGAATGAAGTTTGATGTCTCCTTTCAAAACTTGTGTTACCCATTAGTGCACCATATATAAACCTAAACCGGTATTACCTTTACCCCGTGCGGTTGTATAAAAAGGCTCAAATATATCTGCTTTAGTGTCATTATTAACTCCTTTACCATTATCTGACACGCTAAGCCTTACGCTATTATTTGTCGCTTGCTCTACTTTTATTTCTATCACTCCCTCTTGCTTATCATCAAAAGCGTGATTTAACGCATTCATTACAAGGTTTTCGACCACCTGAGAAATAATCCCTGGCAAACTAATCACCTGTTTATTGAGCAAGAAAATAGTTTTCACTTTTATCGGTGAATTTTTTAATCTGGAGTTTAATGACAATAATAGCTCTTCAATAATTTTTTCAATATCACATGCAATAAATTCATCATTGTGGCGATCAATGGCCATTTTTTTAAAACTTTTCACTAATACAGCGGTTTTATTTAAGTTAATTTTAGCCAGCGCTAGATTCTCACCAATACTGGTTGTTGTTTCCTCTAGCGTTGATTTAGTCAGCCCTTGCTTAATCGCTGCATTTAATTTACTCAATGCCATATCTGCATTAGAAACAGAAATAACGGCTCCGCCAATAGGCGTATTCATTTCATGAGCAACACCTGCCACGAGCAACCCTAATGAAGATAGTTTTTGTGCTTCTATTAATCCTTCTTGTAGCTGTTGTTGCTGCTTTATAGTGGCATCAAGCTCTCGGTTCACTATATCTAGTTCTATCTTTTCTATATGTAATTTATGCGAGAGGGTTAACAACTTATTTTGAAACTTATACTCACGATAAATAAAACCAAAACTAATTAAACACAGTAAGCCACTACACAACAACGCTAACTGTAAGGCTACACTTTGTGCAGATATTAGCGATTCATCTGGACTACTTACAAGAATAATTAACTCTTTATCAGTGTCACTAATTCTGCCTTTATTCTCACGCAATGAAAAAATAGAAAAACGACGGTAAGTATAAAGACCATTATTGAAAAAATGTGACCCATATTCTACTTTGCCATCAATAATTTGCTGCCAAAGATCTGGTTTTTTTAAAGCGAGTGTTTGCTCATTGTTACCATACATAAACCCCCACTCTAAGTTTGCATCACTATTTAATAACCAAAAACCATCATGGTTTAAAATGCTGATCAAAGTACCCTCTTGGTTGTAACTCTTAATCTGACTAAACAAGTAATCTAAGTTAAAGTTTACAACTAGCAAGCCATCTAATAGGTAGTTTTCTTTATTGGTACGGTAGGTTACGCGGATTGTTGGCTGAAGAGGCTTTACAATTTTGTTGCGTTCAATGTTTAAATCTATCTCTGTGGCAAATATATTTGGGGCACTGACCTGCATCCCTTTTAGAAAATAGTAACGGTTTTGCTTATTTTGTAAACCATCGGGCGCTTCAATTTCGCCAACACCATTCACTGCGTTAATGCGGTATTGCTCCTGGCCTTGTGTATCTAGCCAGCGAATTTGCGCGATATTATTAGAGAGAGCGGCAAAATTTAAAAAGTAGTTATTTATTTCATCTCTGCTTTGCTCTAGTTGTAAGGGCTTGTTTTGTTTATCACTTTTTAAAACCGACCCCTGAGCCAGAATACGAGTTAGCTTTTTAATGCTACTGAGTTCTTTGGAAAAATCACCACTGATAAGGACTAACTTTTCATCTTGCTTAGCTTTTATGGTATTTATTTTTTCTTGGTATATTTGTTCATATACTAGCCAACCAATAAATAAAGTAATAAATAAACTAAATAGCGATTTAACTAGCACACTTTTTTTTGAACCAATTGGCAAACCATTAACACTATTCATTTTTTATCACTTCATACTGCTTTAACCACACGAACAGCTCTTTTAAAAATAAAGGTTTAGAAAAATAATACCCTTGTGCTGTTGCACAGCCTTGTTGCTGTAACCACTTTGCCTCAAATTCATTCTCAACCCCTTCAGCAATCACCGAAAAATTAAATTGCTTTGCCAAAGACAGTATCATTTTAATCATGTACTGATTGTTGTCATTAAATTCAAGATCACAGACAAAGTAGCGATCTATTTTTATCGACGTAGACGGTATTTCATTAATGTGAGCCAACGATGAGTAACCAGTACCAAAATCATCAATACTGACTTTAATACCTAAATCAATAAACCGTTCAAGTGCTTCTTTAATTAGGCTGTAATTACTAATAGCTTGTGTTTCGGTCACCTCAAGCTCAAGCATAGAGGGCGAAATATCGTACTCTTCAATTTTAGTTTTTATCTGCTCAAAATAACTTGGCTCAACTAAGTCATAAGACGATGCATTAAACGCAACGGGTAAGTTGTAGCCTTGCTTTTTAAGTTGGTTAATCACTTCGAGTATTTTCTCAAAAATCACATGGTCTAGTTCATTAATTAATCCGGCTGTTTCAGCTAACTCTATAAATTCATCAGGGCGTACAAAGCTGCCATCAGCTCTTTGCCACCTAGCGAGCGCTTCAAAACCTGCAGGTTTCAAGGTTGATAGGTTCATTTTGGGTTGTAACGCCACCTCTAAACTTTTATTACCTATAGCCGTTCTAAGCTCAGCCATTAGCTCGTAGCGCCGAGTAATTTGATCTGTTTTTTCCTCGGTATGCTGAATATACTTAGTTTGGTTTACCTGTGAAGAGTTCAGACTCGACTCTGCCAGGCTAATCACTTTTTCCGGAGAGAGGTTTAAAGCTGCACTTAATTTTAATTCTAAAATACGCACATCAATGTATTGTTTTACCTGCTCGATTTCGAATTTTTGCTTATTTTGAAAGCAACTAATAGCCTCTGAAATATCAAAATCAACATTGACTAACATGCCAAATGCTCTGCTACTAACTAATGCTATGCGAGGGTCATACCTAGCAAAGGTACCAACAATACTTTGGTGCACTAGCTTCATTAATTTATTACAAAATTCATGACCAAAGGTAAATGCTTTTTCGTCAAACTGATAGATATCAAAAATGACTAATCGCGTTTTTAACCGCTCCTGCGCATTCATGTTTTTTATTTCACGGGTTAGCCAGTTACGGTTTTGTAAATTAAGTGATACGTCGGTATAGGCAAGCTCGGTTAAGCGATTTAATAACGAAATATTAGCAAACCCCGTACTCACGTTTTCACTAAATACCTTAAGTAAATATTCGTATTGCTCACTAATCGGGTTATCTGATTTTACAATGGTGATGTAATCAGCGCCTTGGTTATCTAGCGTTTCGAAAAAAAACACACTGTGGTTTTTTGAGAATATATGGCGACGCTCTTTAATCGCTTGTTTAAAGTCTTGTAGCATTTCTGCGGGCAGGCTAGTTTCTACTGGCTGCCCTTTAGTGCCACTAAAACAACCATGAGTAGAGAGTATTAAGCATTCAGACTTGGATCCTGCATTACTCGAACAAAAAATACCGCCCCCTTCGGTTATTTTTAAAATATTACTAATTTCTTTAAGCACAGCATAAGAAAAAGAGGCCATATCGTGCTTGCCGTTAATACTTCTAGATGCATCAAGCACCAGCTGTAAACCTTGCTTCGCTGATCTGATTTGTGAAATATATTCCCAAGTGCGCATGTTACTATTAACAATGGATTGCAGCTTCTCGGCAGATAGGTCTGATTTATTCCAGTACTCATCGATATCGAGCATTTTCATGATATCGCTCTCTGGTGCAAAGCCAGGTTGCCCTGTTAACAGCACAATACGCATTTCTGCGTTACCGATGACCTCTCGAATAGTATTTACTAAACGCAGGCCTGAGTCATCTTCCTCCATCACCACATCTATAAAGATAAGTGCAATATCAGGGTGCATGCTCAGCGCTAAAGCAGCCTCTGGCACAGAATTAGCTGTTAACAACTCATATTTATAACCATCCTTGGCTTTTAGCTCTTTTAAGCTGTTAACTAACGCGTTTTGATAATCAAGATCATCCTCAACGGTTAATATTTTCCATACTTTCAGATCTGTATCTGCTTGCTCTTCTTCAGCTGCAAATACAAATAATCCCTCTTTATTTTGCATATCTTCTCACCCAATAATAAATAAGGTATGGCTCTTTTATTAAAATGATTTCAAAGCCATAGGTAAAATTCTTAAATAAATTAGTAGTTATTTCAATATTAGAAGAGGGTATTGGATGTGTCTAATTTAAACACAACGTTTAATTAGAAGGTAACTGCTACAGCTAATTACTTGACCGTAGCAGCTTCAGGTGAAAAAACGGGTTATTGGCAAACAGTAACGGGCACGCCACTGTGAAATTTAAAGTCTTCATCGTCTGATGTAATTAGTTGCGCTTCTATTTCAGCAAATTCTTTTACTCGCTCGGTAATATCAAAATCAGCAATGTCTTGAGCAAGGGTTAAGTAGTCTTGATAGTGGCGAGCCTCTGAGCGTAACAATGAAATATAAAAGTCACCTAAGCGTTTATCTACATGCGGGGCAAGCGCAGCAAAACGCTCACACGAGCGTGCCTCTATGTAAGCACCTACAATAAGTTTATCAACTAAGGCGTTGGGTTCAAACGTTTTAACATTACGCAGCATACCTTTGGCGTAACGACATGGGGTTATACTTTTATATTCAACACCGTATTCATCCATAATTTCCAACACTTGATAAAAATGATGCAACTCTTCTTTTATTAACATCACCATTTTATCAATTAAGTCTTGGCCATAAGGTGAGTTAGATTTAGGAATAATAGACTTTGTCAGTTTATTTTTAGCCGCTAAATCGCGCCAATTCCCTTCACGTTTATAAATAAGCGTTTCAAATGGTTTTAGCCACTCAAGCAGTGCATCACTGCTGTCTTTATCTACTGCATACTTACGAATTAAAAACATCGCACTTTGCGCTGCTTTTAGCTCACAAATTAAGTGATCAATTAATATGATGGGTAAGTTTGCTTTTTTGATTGCTTGCTCAACCCACTCATCGGGGGTGCTGCATAATAAAAAGTTATTAATGGGTTCTAAAAGTTGGCTATGTGGCACGCTGACTTCTCATTGCTAAAATTGCGATGCGGCATTTTAACATGAAATATTACGCTGAATAAAATAAACACACACCCTTATTACAAGCTCATGGTTAACTTGACTTTGTATACTTACTGAACCATAACTAAAAGGACTGTATAAAAACAAACCAATTATAACCAAACAGTAATTTATCCTTTTATGGAGAGCACGCAATGATACTAAATCACCTATGGGGCTTATACGCCCACCCACTCGAAGAATGGCAAACAATTGATAACCGTCACGAAAGCTTAACCTATAGCTTATCGCATATTTTACTTATCGCTTTATTTCCCTCTGCAATGGGATACTACTCATCGGTTTACTTAGGCTGGAGTATAGGCACAGGTAACCCAGTTTTTTTAACCCATGAAAGCGCACTGATGATTGGTGCAGCCATGTATGTTGCTTTAATTGGCGGTGTATTTGCGCTGGCCTATTTAGCCCATTGGATGGCGGTTACCTTTGGTGCTAAACCGACCTTTACCCAAACTATTGAGCTGGCAGCTTATACCGCTACACCGGTATTTATGTCAGCATTAGCTGCTTTTTGGCCTGAGCTGTGGTTTGTGGTGTGTGTTGGGTTAGTGGCACTCGCCTACTCAGTTTATTTACTGTATACCGGCGTGCCAATTTTGATGCACATTCCGCAGGAGCGCGGCTTTATTTATGCAAGCTCTGTCGTTACCTGTGGATTAATTTTACTGGTTATTATATTAGCGCTTACCGCTATGCTATGGACCAACGGCATTATCAGCCCCATGTTTACTTAAATATTCCTTTATCATAGACGCAAAAAAGGAGCTTAACAGCTCCTTTTTTATTGGCCTTGATAGTGCTATCAGGCTGACATTACTTTATTAATCAGATTCGTTTTCATCTTGATTATGTATTTCTAAACCAGATGACATTGCGTTTTCACGGGTGCTTTTAGCAGAATCGTTACGTAGCTTATCTATACGGTTTAAGTAATCTTGATCAATGTCGCCAGTAATGTACTGTCCGTCAAACACTGAGGTTTCAAACTTTGTGATCTCAGGATTTTCTTGGCCAACTGCGGCGATTAAATCGTTTAACGATTGGAAGATTAAACCATCAGCGCTAATGCTTTGGTTAATATCTTCTACTTCACGGCCGTGTGCAATTAACTCAGCAGCCGATGGCATATCAATACCGTACACATTAGGAAAACGTATTTCAGGTGCTGCTGATGCAAAGTAAACATTTTTAGCGCCAGACTCGCGGGCCATTTCTACTATTTGTGCTGAGGTGGTACCACGTACAATTGAGTCATCAACAAGTAGTACATTTTTACCTTTAAACTCACGGTCAATCGCATTAAGTTTTTGACGTACTGACTTTTTACGTAGCTCTTGGCCAGGCATAATAAACGTACGCCCAATGTAGCGGTTTTTAACAAAGCCTTGGCGATACGGTAAGTCAAGTACACGTGCCATTTCTAAGGCAATATCACACGAGGTTTCAGGAATAGGAATAACCACATCAATGTCTTTGTCTGCCCATTCACGTGCTACTTTTTCACCCAGCTTAGTACCCATATTTACACGTGCCGCATAAACTGACATACGGTCGATAGTTGAGTCCGGACGCGCAAAATAAACAAACTCAAAAATACACGGTGAGTAAGCCACTTTATCTGCACAGTTTAGAGAATGAAACTCTCCGTTTTCAGTGACATAAATAGCTTCGCCTGGGGCGACGTCACGAACAAACTCAAAACCGTCAGGCTTTAACGCCACGCTTTCTGAGGCAAACATGTATTCAGT
Source organism: Pseudoalteromonas sp. BSi20311 (assembly GCF_000239875.1). NCBI lineage: Bacteria > Pseudomonadati > Pseudomonadota > Gammaproteobacteria > Alteromonadales > Pseudoalteromonadaceae > Pseudoalteromonas > Pseudoalteromonas sp. BSi20311. Next base: position 84,709 of record NZ_BADU01000063.1, read on the forward strand.
ACCGTTTACTGATTCACGCTTACCAAACACCAATGGACGAATACCGTTTGGATCGCGAAACGCGACAATACCATGGCCGATAATCATGGCGATAGTGGCATAACCGCCACTTACTTTATTGTTAACTTCAGTAACCGCGGTGAAAATGTCTTCAGGGTCTAATTTTAGTTTGTCTGATTTACTTAGCTCATGCGCCATGATGTTAAGTAAAATTTCAGAATCAGAGGTTGTATTAACATGGCGACGTGCCTCTGAAAATAACTGCTCTTTTAACGACTCGGCATTGGTTAAGTTCCCATTATGCGCAAGCGCGATACCAAATGGAGAGTTTACATAAAACGGCTGAGCCTCTGACGAACTTGAAGAACCCGCTGTTGGGTAGCGCACATGGCCTATGCCAATATTGCCTTGCAAACGTTTCATATGACGAGTGTGAAATACATCTTTCACTAGGCCATTTGCTTTGCGCAAGCTAAATGTATTGTTCTCAATAGTTATGATACCCGCAGCATCTTGGCCACGGTGTTGCAAAACGGTTAAGCCATCATAAATCGCCTGATTAACTGGCGATGTTCCGACTATTCCAACGATACCACACATGTAATTTATCCTCGCCGATTAACGGTTTACTGAATTTAAAAAGCTCGAGTTGTTTTCTAGGTACGAAAAGAACCATTCAACTACAAAGCCAAATTCTGGAATCAAAATAGAGTTGCCCCACCAATGCGTATTTGGCGCACCAGTAAAAGCATCAAGAAAGAAGAGTAACGCGCTCACGACCAACACGCCTCGAAGAGCACCAAACACCACACCAAAAACACGGTCTGTGCCGGATAATCCGGTTCGCTGTACAAGCTCACCTAAAATATAGTTTAGTAAACCGCCTAACAATAGCGTCGCAAAGAATAATATGGCAATGGCCGCTGCATTTCTTAAAAGGGGTTCAGAAATGGATGTTAGGAAGGAAGCTAAATATTGATAAAATAAGCTGGAGATGATGAAAGCCCCTGCCCATACCGCTAATGACATAGCTTCTTTAACAAAGCCGCGTATTAAACCGATGATGGTAGAGAGTGCAATAATGCCAATAATGGCGTAATCAACCCAGATCATAAGAACCAATTAGTCGCTAATTTTGGGCGCATTCTATACCTAAACCTCCCAGTGATGCAAGTTTAAGCGTGAGATTGCAGGTGAGTAAAAACATGCAGTTTTTAGATAAAAAATAGTGTGAAATATACAGCTAAAAGTAGGTGGAGATCTAGTCTTAACTTATGGAGTATAAGTTAGGTAAATGTGCAATATTAAGTTATGAGCACACCCACCTATTAGCAACTCAGTTATTTTGCCACTTCAAATTGAGTAACTTTACCGTTTAGTTTAGTTAGTTCTTTCAGCGCGGGAAGTTGGGACTGCAGCTCATTTTTACTTAATGACGGCCCTACAAATACTTTAGTTAACGTACCATTTGGCGTTTTAATTGGCCTAGTAAAGCTTTTAAAACCTTTCGTTTTTAGCTTTGCTTGCAACGCTTTTACATTTGCCGCATGAGAAAAACTACCAAGCTGAATGACATACGCCATACTTGTTAAGTTTTCATTGGTATTACGCGTAGCGTTATTTTGCTCGGTAGTGACTGTGCCTTGCTTTGTATCGGCTATGACCGCTTCAACCATTGCTGGCTGTGCAGTAACGTCAGTTTCAGCAGAGCTGTTTTGTTGCTCAAATGCAGCATCATCAGGCTGAATATCTTCAATTTCATCCTCTTTTAATGGTTCTGCATTTGCCACTTGCTGATCAATTGATTCTTGTAAATCAATGGTCTTGAACTCAGAGCGTTCTGGAATCGCTTTAAAGCCTTCTTTATAGTGCACTTTTTCACCATCGAGTATATTGGGAATAAACACAATTGCTGCGATCACCACAATACTTGTTCCGACTAAGCGATTAATAAAACCTGAGTTCACCGACATCCTCTCTATTTTTTAAAGTAATGAATAGCGCCAGCCACGGTAAAAAATGAGCCAAACACAATTAATAGTGTATTACTTGGCTGGTTTGGCAAAATAGCATCCAATGCTACCTCTACGTTGCTATAACCCTGTTTAAAGTAACTATTGGGTATGCTTGAAAGCGCCTGTTGTAGGTTAGTGGCACTATCGCCACGCGGGCCACCTAAACTCGCCAACGACCATTCATCTACTACATCAGCCACTTCTTTAAGCACACCGACTTTATCTTTATCAGCAAGCATAGCGGCTAATGCATGAATTTTAAAGCCTTTATCTTTATAGCTTGCTAACTTAGTTGCTAAATAGCGTGCAGATTCAGGGTTATGTGCCACATCGGTATACACTAATGGCGACTCACTTAATTGTTGAAAGCGCCCTTCTACCACTAAGTTGGCTATACACTGAGTTATTACTTCATCTGTTGGTAATAAATTTAACACCGATAAGGTCGTTAATGCGGTAGCCACATTTTGACATGGGATGGCCGGTTTAGGTAACTCGAGTTTATGTTCTTTAAATTGCCAACTAAAACTCTGCGCATAATCTTTAAAAATAAAGTCGCTGCCCGATAGCACCATATTAGCGTTAATTTCTTTGCCATAATCGGTCATTGTATGCGGGATATTTAAATCCCCAATAATTGCCGGGGTACTCTCTCTAAAAATTCCCGCCTTGTCATAAGCCACCAGCTCACGGGTATCACCTAAGTATTCTTTATGATCTAAATCGATGGTGGTGATCACACTAGCAAATGGGGTAACAATATTGGTCGCGTCAAAACGCCCGCCCAAACCCACCTCTAACAACACGTAGTCAACTTCTAAGCGTTTAAATATTGCCAACGCGCCTAAGGTGCCATATTCGAAATAGGTTAATGGTGTGTCACCACGCCCTTGCTCTAGCAAATTAAACGCATCGACATGGTATTGATTGTCAAGCTCTGCGCCATTAACGCGTACACGTTCGTTGTAGCGAACTAAATGAGGTGAAGCATACGTGCCAACACAATAACCTTGGGCTAATAATAATGACTCTAAACAACGAGCTGTTGTTCCTTTGCCATTGGTGCCTGCAATAAGAATGATTTTACTTGAGGAAGTTAAAAGCCCTATGTTGTTAGCAACACGAGCAACGCGTTCTAAGCCCATTTCTATATTAGCTGGGTGAACACTCTCTAAATAACAAAGCCAATCATCAAGGCTTGATGATTGGCTAGGAATTGTTTTTGTCATAGCATGTAATCAGTAAAGCTGAAATTTACGCTACTCTATGCTCTTGTTCCGTAGAAGGCAAGTTCATAAATTTTGCTAGGATACGTGCTAGCGTATCGCGCATTTCTCGACGGTCAATTATCATGTCGATTGCGCCGTGCTCTAATAAAAACTCACTGCGTTGGAAACCCTCTGGTAGTGTTTCACGCACGGTTTGTTCAATAACACGCGGACCGGCAAAACCAATTAAAGCTTTAGGCTCTGCAACATTAATATCACCAAGCATTGCCAATGATGCTGATACACCACCCATTGTTGGATCAGTCATTACAGAGATGAACGGTAGGCCTTTTTCGGTCATTTTAGCAAGTGCAGCACTGGTTTTAGCCATTTGCATAAGTGACATTAGCGCCTCTTGCATACGCGCGCCGCCCGATGCAGAAAAACAAATCAGCGGCATATTATGCTCTAAACACTGGTCAACTGCGTCAACAAAGCGAGCACCTACAACCGATGCCATTGAGCCACCCATAAATGAGAATTCAAATGCAACTGCAGCAACCGGAATACCTTTTAGGTTTCCTTTCATTGCAACCAGTGCGTCTTTTTCACCGCTTGACTTTTGAGCTGCATTAATACGATCTGAGTATTTTTTAGAGTCTCTAAATTTAAGCACATCTTTGGGTTCGTGTTGAGCGCCTAATTCATGACGGTCACCGTCATCTAAAAATTGTTCAAGACGCTTACGACCACTAACACGCATATGATGGTCGCACTTAGGGCATACATTTAGTGATTTTTCTAATTCTGCTTTATATAAAATTGAATCACATGACGTACATTTAGCCCATACACCTTCTGGAATTTCTTTACGACCTGAAGATTTAGTCGTTTTTGGTAAGATTTTTTCTAGCCAACTCATTTGCAACTCTCTTAATGCTGTTCTGTGTCGCGAGTCTACATGTTAACCATGCAAACAGATTTTTCCAATTAAAACATGAATTACGCTATCACGGTATAAAAAACTGGTCTTAGTAGTTAGCCCTACGAATAATAGCGTATAAAAATAACCACCTGATTACCTTTTAAATATCGGTATCGGCTAAAAACAATGGCCCCAACGGCGTTCTAGGAATGTTAAAATGTTCTGGGTAATCAACATCTACTAAATATAAACCCGCCGCTTTTGCTGTGGCGCTCGCTTTGGCACGCTCTTTAACATCTAGCAACTCTTTTAACCAAATTGGTTCATGTTTATGTAAACCGATATCCATTAAACACCCGGTAATATTACGTACCATATGATGCAAAAACGCATTGGCTTTAATATCAATAATGACATAAGCACCTTGGCGCTGTACCGATAAATGATGAATCGTTCGCGTTGCCGTATTAGCTTGGCAGTGAAGCGCTCTAAACGAGGTGAAATCGTGCTCACCTAATAAATATTGGCAAGCCTGCTGCATTTTCACTTCATCTAAAGGATGATGAAAATGGGTAACACCTTCATTTAATACCGCACCACGAAACGCATAATTATAAATCACATAACGATAACGACGAGCAGTTGCACTAAAGCGAGCATGAAAGTCTTCAACCACAGGCTGGGCAAAACGAATAGCAATGTCTTTTGGTAATAAGGTATTCATGCCTAATGTAAAGGCCACCATTTCACGCTCAGCATGGGTATCAAAATGCACAACTTGACCAGTGCCATGAACACCGGCATCGGTGCGCCCTGCACATACAATTTCAACCGGATGATTACAAATGCGCGACAACGCTTTTTCTACTTCTTGTTGTACGCTATTTACATGAGATTGACGCTGCCAACCACTGTAACGCGCGCCGTTGTATTCTACTCCAAGTGCTACTCGCATAATTGCTGCTTTACCTACTGTGCTAATCGACGCTGCATTTTATGCTATATGGCGTTCCAATAAAAGCAGCGAACTAAGGTTCCTAACTATGCGATACAAAAAACCCGTTATTAGTGTTAACCAATAACGGGTTTTACAGCTCAGATATCCTTTTCAGGATTAGCTATTGTTAGTTTTTCAGCTTAGCTTTTAGATTTTGTGCTTCTTCTTGCACATCGTCTGGGCCATTATTAATAATCTCATCTAAAATTTTAACTGCCGAGTCAGCATCATCAATCTCAATATACGCATGGGCAAGATCAAGCTTGGCTGAGTAACCACCGCTTTGGGTATCTACATCCATAGGGTTATCACCAGCGAGTAATGAATCGTAGTCACCTAAGCCAACATCCATATCAACGTCGGTGTAAGGTTCGTGATCTATATCCGCTTCATCGCTTTGCTCTAACAAGGCATCGATATCTACAAAGTCATCTTGTTCTAAAGCTTCAGTAACTTCAGGTTGCTCAATGGGTGCTGGCGACGATGGTGTTTTATCATCAGCTAAGTCTTCGTTGAGTAAACTATTAAAATCAACATCAAACTCACTGCTGTCGCTTAAATCAACATCATCTGGCTCTGCCAGCTCATTCAGTAATGCATCAAAATCTGTTTGCGTTAAATCAGCCATGAACTCATCATCTAGTTCATCATCTGAAATCACTTCTGATTCTAATGGTGCTAACGTTTGGGTTAAATCCGCTTCACGATCAGCGTTAGTTTGCTGATCGGTAAATTCAGCTGACTCTGCGAATTCATCAAGTTGATCATCATCAAAATCATCATTAGTGCTAACAGCTTGCTCATCTGCAGCTTGTTCAGTCAGCTCTTCAGGCTCTGAAACTTCATTATCTAGAGCTTGCTCTAAGTTTGACTCTGAAAACTCATTATCAAGTAACAGCTCATCATCAAAATCATCTTCTAAGCTATCGAGGTCATTGCCTGCTGATAATGCATTAGCGAGATCTTGCTCAGCCTGACTAGGTGACATACCTGTGGCATCGCCGTCTAAATTATCACCTTGTAGCTCTTCTGGAGTTAGTGATTGTTGCTCTTCATCAGATAAAGGCAGTTCATCATCAAGTTCTAACTCAGGGTACTCCTCAAGTTCTTCACTTGGGGTGACTATTTCAGGCTCATAAAGCTCATCGTCATCTGTTGATAAATCATTGCTTTGGATATCGCCAGCAAGCGGATCATCGCCTAAATCAATTTCCTCTTCATCAAGCTCATCGTTTAAGTCATCAATTGACCAGTCAGGTACGTGTTCATCTTCATCGCTTGCTTGCTCAAGCTCACTTAAAAGATCATCGACACTTTTGAAGTTTTCATCGTTGTATTCGTCAAGCGCATCTTCTGGGTCGAGTAAAGTAGAAGACGTATCGGTAAAATCATCTTCTGATCCAACATCAAGCTCTGGCTCTGCTTCAAGCTCTAGCTCTGCTTCAAGCTCTAGCTCTGCTTCAAGTTCCGGCTCTTCTTCAAGCTCCGGCTCTTCTTCAAGTTCTGGCTCTTCTTCAAGTTCTGGTTCAACTTCAAGTTCTGGTTCAACTTCAAGCTCTACTTCAAGCTCTGGTTCTACTTCAAGCTCTGGCTCTGCTTCAAGCTCTGGCTCTGCTTCAAGCTCTGGCTCTGCTTCAAGCTCTGGTTCTACTTCAAGTTCTGGCTCTGCTTCAAGCTCTGGTTCTACTTCAAGTTCTGGCTCTGCTTCAAGCTCTGGTTCTACTTCAAGTTCTGGCTCAGCTTCAAGCTCTGGTTCTACTTCAAGTTCTGGTTCTGATTGCTCATCTAATCCATCAATCGACCAATCAGGCGCTTCGACATAATCATCACTTGTTTGTTCTAACTCGCTCAGTAGATCATCTACGCTTTCAAGGTTTTCATCGTTGTACTCATCAAGCGCATCTTCTGGGTCGAGTAATGTCGATGAGCTATCTGAAAAATCACCTTCTAAGCCATCTACTGCGTCTTGATCAACTTTAACGTCAGACTCAGCTTCAATTTCTGACTCAACTTCAATTTCTGGCTCAGCTGCAACTTCTGGCTCGGCTTCAAGCTCTGGCTCTGCTTCAACTTCTGGCTCAGCTTCAATTTCAGGTTCTGCTGCAACTTCTGGCTCAGCTTCAACTTCTGGCTCAGCTGCAACTTCTGGCTCGGCTGCAACTTCTGGCTCAGCTGCAACTTCTGGCTCAGCTTCAACTTCTGGCTCAGCTGCAACTTCTGGCTCAGCTGCAACTTCTGGCTCAGCTTCAATTTCTGGCTCAGCTTCAATTTCTGGCTCAGCTGCAACTTCCGGCTCTGCTTCAACTTCTGGCTCAGCTGCAACTTCTGGCTCGACTGCAACTTCTGGCTCGGCTGCAACTTCTGACTCAGCTTCAAGCTCTGGCTCAGCAAAAGATGAAGCGATAGATTCTATATCTTCACTATTTAATTCTTCTTGCGCGTCAGTTAAATCTTCTATTGAGTCTGCCAATGCATGATCTATTTCAGAGTCATGAACATCACTTTCAGGTTGCTCTGCATCAAGTAAATCATCAATATCAAACTCGTCGTCTTCTTCAACTAAGCTGTCAATATCAGGCTCTTCGCTTTGAGCTTCAGCCGCTGGTTGCTCAGCGTCGAGTAAATCGTCTATATCAAATTCGTCGTCTTCTTCAACTAGGCTATCGATATCAGGCTCTTCGCTTTGAGCTTCAGCCGCTGGTTGCTCAGCGTCGAGTAAATCGTCTATATCAAATTCATCGTCCTCTTCAACTAAGGCTGTCAATATCAGGCTCTTCGCTTTGAGCTTCAGCCGCTGGTTGTTCAGCGTCGAGTAAATCGTCTATATCAAATTCGTCATCTTCATCAACTAAGCTGTCGATATCTGGCTCTTCGCTCTGATCTTCAGTAGCTGGTTGCTCAGCATCGAGTAAACTGTCTATATCAAACTCGTCATCATCGGCTTGTGCTGATACATCAGCTGTTTGCTCATTGTTCTCATCAAGCAAGTCGTCAATGTCAAAGTCTTCACCCTCTTCGGCTAGCTCTTCACTGAGTGCTGCCATATCATCATTCGATTCACCTTTAGGTTCATCAGGCAGTGCATCGTCATCTTCTTCATCAAACAGGCTATCTAAGTCATCCGAACTTAAAATGTCATCTGACTCATCAAGGTTGATAGCATCGCCTGTATCATCACCATCGGAGCTATCAAAGTCTTGTTGCATGAAAACATCAAGCTCATCGTCCTCGGTGTTTTCGTCTTCAAAAACAACATCATTATTGAGTAGGCTTTCTAACTCATCTTGATCTAGTAAACTGTCATCATCGAGATCATCGTTAAATTCCACATCATCATCGAGTAACACGTCATCCATGTTATCGTCTAACTGCACACTTAAATCATCAAGCGGATCGGGAGCTGGTGCTTCATCGAGTGAGGGCTCTGGCACTTCATCTATAGGATCAGTAAAAGCAGGGGCTTGTGGAATAAACTCATCATCATTACTTTCAGGCTCTTGATCATTACTACGCTTACGCAGCCACATAACAACGGCAAAAATAATCAATAAAGCTGGAATAGTCATTAATAAAATGAGCACCAAAGGGTTTGACAATAACGCTGCAAAACTAAATTCACTCTCTTGCTGTGCGTCCTTTAATTTTTGCTGTGCAATAATCTCATTTTGTTTAAGGATTAATTCTTTTAACTGTTGTTGAATTTCACTGTCTTGGCCTAGTTGTAAACGAACGTTTTCTAATTCGCTTGAAATACCTGTTAGCTGTTTTTTAAGATTGTTGTTTTCAACTAAAATTTCTTCTACGTTACTCACAGAGCTTTTAAACTGCTGCTGAAGCTCAACCAATTTATTGCTTTGGTCAGTCTTAATCGCTTTTAATTCTTGTTGTAATTCTTTTTTGGCTTCATCAACATCTGCTTTGCGTGCTTGCGTTACTTTTGTTTGTGCTGAATTAATTTCTGCTTGGGTGAGCGTACCGTTTTTCTTTTTTTCCCACAGGTCATCATCTTGCTCAGAGCGCTGCTTAGCTAATTGCGGGTTTACTCGTCTAATTTCTGCCAAAGTCGGTATCTTTAAATAAGAACCACTTTGCATATGGTTTAAGTTTTGTTCTAAGAATGAATTAGGGTTTTTGTTATACAAGGCCTGCATAACTTGATAAATGCTTACTGAATTATCAGGACGAACCTTAACGGCAATGCGCCAAAGTGTATCGGTTGGTTTTATTGGCCCAATAGAACGCCCCTGTGCGCCATAATCTGCGCCTTTAGGCCCTCTTAACTGGGTACTGTCTTGAGAGTAAACAGTCGTTACCATCAGTGCAGACGCTAATATAATAAGTGAAACGAAACCGCGCATGCTGATCCTTTAATGTTTAAATGTTAACGCAGCGCTTTAAATTGGCGCTTAAACATTGATTATTCTTGCCGTTGTTAGCCAAGTAGCTAACGCACATTTTTATTACAATCTATTTTTATTGCAAGCTCTATTCCAGTTACAAACTATAAACCAGTTAAGCCATAATATCCATCGCAACGCATTGAAAATAAATACCTTAAACATCTAGATAAAAATAATTTTATGTTGTTTATCAAAGTGTTTACACAGCTGTTGTTTATAAGTGGCAAAAAAATGGCAATTAAAGCACAAAAAAACGGCAAACCACTTAGGTTTGCCGTTTATTGGATTATCACTGTCTTCAGGCTAATTACATGTAATTAGCGATTAGCTCTTCTGCTATTTGCACACTGTTGGTTGCAGCCCCTTTACGGGTGTTATCACTTACTACCCACATATTTAATCCATGTGGGTGTGAAATATCGGCACGTAAACGGCCAATGTAAACAGTGTCGTTACCACTGGCATCTGAGACAGCCGTTGGGTAATCACCCGCATCATCAATTAGCTCAACACCCGGTGCATCGTTCAATAATTGCTTCACATGCTCAAAGTCATAAGGCATACGCGTTTCTATATTAATTGACTCAGAATGACCAAAGAACACCGGTACACGAACACAAGTCGGGTTTACCGCAATGCTGGTGTCGCCTAAAATTTTATGCGTTTCGTTTACCATTTTCATTTCTTCGCGTGTATAGCCATTGTCTTCAAAGCTATCGATTTGCGGAATAACATTAAACGCAATTTGCTTAGGAAAAATGTCGTTTTCCATTGGCCGTGCATTCATTAAGTTGGCTGTTTGTTTTGCCAGCTCATCAACCGCTTCTTTACCTGCACCCGACACTGCTTGGTAGGTTGAAACGTTAATACGATCAATACCGTAGGCATCATAAATAGGTTTAAGCGCAAGCATCATTTGAATAGTTGAACAATTAGGATTAGCGATTATATTACGGTTTCTAAAATCGGCTAAACTCGCTGCATTCACTTCTGGCACAATTAGCGGCACTTCAAAGTCATTTCTAAAGTGTGAGGTATTATCAATAACAATACAGCCTGCGTCTGCAGCAATCGGGGCGTACTTTTCAGACACACTGCCACCAGCAGAAAATAAGCCGATATGCGCTTGGCTAAAGTCAAAGCCTTCAACATCGCGTACTTCTATGCTCTCACCACGAAACTTTATATCTTCGCCGGCACTGCGGCTGCTTGCTAATAAAAACAGCTGATCGACCGGAAATTTACGATCTTCCAAAGTTTCAATGATTTGACGACCAACAAGGCCGGTAGCGCCGAGTACGGCAACGTTATATTTTTGCGACATATTTCATCCTCTGTAAGCACGGTTAAAACAACCGCGCTAATTAAATTAGTTTACTGTGGTAAAGCCAAGCTGGGCGAGTGCAGCAAGCTCGGTGCTATCACCTTCAACCATCACAGTGCTAAACTCACGGCGGGTTGAGTAGTTTTTTCGTAAGCTGTCAAAGCCCTCATCGGCTAGGTGGCGCAGTAAAATGCCATCATCGCGACGAACATCATAAGTTAAGTGTACTAAGCGAGCGATGTCTGCCTCAGTAAAACTTGACGCTAAGGTAACGCACCCAATGGCTGCTGGCGGTAAAAAGTCGCTAAGTGACTTATTGGCCTCCACCCCTTTGAGCTCACATAAGCGCTGGTACAACATTTGCGTACCTCGCGCTTTACCCTCAAGGGTATGCCCTGCAATGTGAACACTTGCATAGCGCACGTGCTCAAGTAATTCAGTTAAAATATTAGGTTCATTTTCCCAAACATCCAACACTAAATCGAGCTCTGCTCCTGCTTCCATCACTTCGAGTAAGGCTTGGTTATCAATCACATCGCCTCGGCTAGCGTTTATTAACGTCAACCCAGATTTAAGTTTAGTTAAGCGTGTTTTATCAAGCATGTGTAGGGTTTTATGTTTACCCGTTTTAACCAACGGCACATGAAAAGTAACAATATCTGACTGCGCTAATAGCTCATCAAGCTCAACATGCTCGGTTAATAGCCCTTGCTCATGCTTAATTGGATCGCACAATAGTAAATTAACGTTCAGTGCTTTTAACTTTTGCGCTAAACAACTGCCAATATTACCTACACCCACAATACCGATTGTTTTACCACTTAACGGGCTGGCATTTTCTTGGCTTAATGCAAATAAGCTACTTATTACATACTCAGCTACGGCAATGGCATTACAGCCAGGCGCACTGGTAAAGCCGATATTGTTAGCACTGAGCAAATCAGTATCAATATGATCAACACCAATTGTGGCGGTACCTACAAAGCTTAGTTTATTCGCCTGTGCTAATAGTTCACTGTTAACTTGAGTAACTGAGCGGGTAAGCAGTACATCAACATCGATAAGTTGTTCAGGGGTTAATTGCCTGCCATCAAATCGTTCAACCTTACCCATATCTTTAAAGAATTGCTCAACTAAAGGCATATTTTGATCGGCAAGAATTTTCATTGTGAGTCCGTTTGGCGAAATGAGGCGCTATTGTAACGAACAACCCCCTATTAGCACAAACGAAAAAGCCGAGCATTTTGCTCGGCTTTAAAATAGTTAACGATTAACTTAACCTTTGTATTTGCTCATTACTAGCGTGGCATTAGTACCGCCAAAACCAAAGCTATTAGACATAACCGTGTTTAGTTCAACGTCTTTTGCTTCAGTCACAATATTCAAGCCTGACGCTTGTTCATCTAACTCATCAATATTGATAGATGGCGCAACAAAGCCATGCTCAAGCATTAATAATGAAAAGATAGCTTCGTGTACACCTGCCGCACCCAGTGCATGGCCTGTCATTGCTTTAGTGGCACTGATCATTGGCGAGTTACCACCAAACACTTCTTGAATAGCCCCTAGCTCTTTAACATCACCTACTGGTGTTGATGTACCATGGGTATTTAAGTAATCAATGCTGTCAACGTTTTGCATAGCTTGACGCATACAACGTACCGCGCCCTCACCCGATGGTGCTACCATGTCGTAGCCATCTGAGGTTGCGCCGTAACCGGTAATTTCAGCGTAAATGTGCGCGCCACGAGCAAGTGCATGTTCAAGTTCTTCAACAACCACAATACCGCCACCAGCTGAAATTACAAAACCATCGCGGTTTGCATCGTAGGTGCGCGATGCTTTTTCAGGTGTGTCGTTGTATTTAGTCGAAAGCGCGCCCATAGCGTCAAATTCCATTGCTAACGTCCAGTGAAGTTCTTCACCGCCGCCTGCAAAAATAACGTCTTGTTTGCCTAATTGAATTTGTTCTACCGCGTGGCCAATACAATGCGCAGAAGTTGCACACGCAGAACTAATAGAGTAGTTAACACCTTTAATTTTAAACGGTGTTGCTAAACATGCAGAAGTGGTGCTTGCCATAGTACGTGGCACCATGTAAGGACCAACGCGTTTAACGCCTTTTTCACGAAGAATATCAGCCGCTTCTACTTGCCATTTTGATGAACCACCGCCAGAGCCAACTAATAAACCAGTACGCTCGTTTGATACTTGCTCGTCGCTAAGACCCGCATCTTCAATCGCTTGCGCCATTGAAATATAAGAGTAAGCCGCCGCATCACCCATAAAGCGCATTGCTTTACGATCAACATGCTCTTTAACATCAATATCAATTTTACCTGATACATTGCTACGCAATTTGTAATCAGCAAATTCTTGATTAAAAGCAATACCACTTTTACCAGCTCTAAGTGACTCTAATACTTCTTGTTTATTATTGCCGATGCTTGATACAACACCGATGCCTGTTATTACGGCTCTTCTCATGGGTAATTCCCTTAGCTTAATACTTAATTGTGTTCTATTTTACGCGAATTTAATCATCTAAGTGGTCAGCTTTCTAGCGTACACTTGTACTCTGAAGCTACAGCTTATAAATAACGCCAGACTATTTCAAAGAAAACACGTAAAATAATTAAAAAATTATCTATAAATTGAATTGGTCATGATAAAAAACGCCCATATACACTTTAACGACTTAGGCACTCCGGTTGCCAATGACTTTGACGATGTTTATTTTTCTAATGACGATGGTCTTGCCGAATCGCATTATGTGTTTTATCAACAAAACAGTATAGATACACGGTTACAAAATCATGACCGTGAACACTTTGTTATTGCCGAAACCGGTTTTGGTACTGGGCTTAACTTCTTAAATGCATGGCTGCAGTTTTCTGACCACCTACAGTACTCACAAGTTCAAAATGAACAGCCAAATAAAGTGCAGCGATTACATTTTATTTCTTTTGAAAAATATCCACTTAGCGTAAATGATTTAAAACAAGCCTTGCAAGCTTGGCCTAGCTTAAGCCATTTAAGCAAGCAGCTCGTTGCTCACTATCCGATTAACTTAAATGGCTGCCATCGGTTAGAGTTTGCCAATGGCCGTGTAGTCCTCGACCTCTACTTTGGCGACGTACTGGAATGTATTAATAGCATGAGCTACCCACAAAGTGGGCTGGTTGATGCGTGGTTTTTAGATGGCTTTGCGCCAAGTAAAAACCCCGACATGTGGCAGCAAAGTGTATTTAATGCCATGGTCGATATTTCTAGAAGCAATGCCACATTAGCCACGTTTACCGCTGCGGGCTTTGTGCGCAGAGGACTAAACGAGGCAGGCTTTAGCATGCAAAAAGCCAAAGGTTTTGGCCGAAAACGTGAAATGCTAATTGGCACACTCGCTCAAGCCAACCCAAAACAATCAGCCCCCGCTTATTTTGAGCATCACCCCTCAGCGCTTTCAAGTGTGGCTGTTATTGGCGGTGGTATAGCAAGCAGTTGTATCCTTTATAGCCTCGCAAAGCGTGGCATAAAAAGCCACTTATTTTGCCAAGATGAAAAACCCGCAATGGGGGCATCGCATAATGTACAAGGGGCTGTGTATCCGCACTTACAGGCAAAAAATTCGCCACACAGTGAATTATTTGCCCACAGTTTTTTATACGCAAAGCGACTTTACAATCAATTACTCAACAATGGCTTTTTGTTTGATCACCAGTGGTGTGGTGTGCTGCAACATGCAGTAAAACAGCCATTGGCAGATCGCCATCAAAACCTCGCAGATAAACAACTGTGGCCAGAGCAGCTTATGCGAAATGTAACTGCTGATGAGGGCGATGCTATCGCAGGGGTTAAAACAGGTTACTCAGGGGTATTTTTTGAACAAGGCGGCTGGGTTAATCCCCCGCAGCTAGTCTGTGCAATGTTAGATGCCGCACAACAATTAAATTCGTTTGAAAGCCTATTTAACTGTCATATTGAGCAATTTAATAAACAACCCGATGGTTGGTACTTAACCACGCAAAAGCAAACATTTGGCCCCTTTAGCGATGTGATTATTTGTACTGGTGAGCACAGTGATGCATTTACGCAAACCAAAACACTTCCCATTGTTGGCGTTCGCGGCCAAGTGTCACATGTTCAAGCAAGCGAGCAATCACGTAAACTTAATACCGTGTTGTGTCACAAAGGCTATTTTACTCCCGCCTATTTAGATCACCATTGTATGGGTGCCACCTTTGAAAAAAACAGTAAAAGCCGTGAAGTGACCGAGCAAGATAACCACACTAACCGCGAGCAATTACTGAGTTTTTATAACAACACTGAATTTGCCACCAGCCTAGGCGATATTAGCTCAGCTAAAACCGCTGTTCGCTGTAGTTTTATTGACCACTTACCTATGGCCGGTGAATGGGTGGAGCAAACTGATTATACACATGCATTTGCTAATTTACGCTTGGGCAAGCGCTATCAATATCAGCCGTTAGAAAAACCACAACAGGGCCTACATATGTTTACCGGCTTTGGCGCGCGAGCATTGTGCAGTGCACCGCTATCTGCCGAACACTTAATTAGTAGTTTAAACAATGAACCTCGCCCACTAAGCGAGCGTGTAAGCCAAGCAATTCACCCAGGCCGTTTTATTGTTCGTGACCTTATTCGTAATAAAATTTAAAAGGCAGATCACACTGCTCACACTAAAAAACAAACCTATACTTTAAAAACAAATTATTACCCCCAGCTCTTTAGTACAGTGGATAAAGTTTAAGTCGGCTGTTTTGTCTTATAAAATAAGGAGTATGTGATGAGTAAAACATTAGTAATTGGTGCCAGTGGGCAAATTGGTAAACTAACCACCAAACTATTGCTTGAACACCAACATCCTGTAGTGGCTTTAGTGCGTGACAAAAGCAAATTAGATGACTTAAATAGCGACTATTTAACTATCGTAGAGCAAGATTTAGAAAATGATTTTAGCGATGCGCTGCGCAGTTGTGACCATATCATTTTTGCCGCAGGTTCAGGCGGTAATACCGGTGCAGATAAAACCTTACTTATTGATTTATGGGCTGCAACTAAAGCTATTAATTACGCAAAAGAGCATGCAGCCAAGCACTTTACTATGGTGAGTTCTATTGGTGCAGACGATCCGGATGCAATCCAAAGCGACTTAAAACCCTATTTAGTAGCTAAGCATATGGCAGATAGGCATTTAATTAATAGTGGACTCAATTACACCATAGTACGCCCAGGCTCACTCACTAATGAGAATGCCTCAAAACTTATTTCTACCGAACGCCCCAAAGAGCGCGATAAAGCAATCATTAGCCGTGAAAACGTAGCCCATGTTCTATTTACCATTGCCACAGAGCAAGGCAGCAATCGCTGCATATTTGAAGTATTTGATGGCGACAAACCAATAAAAGCCGCTATTAAATAAGCATTACATTCATCCCTTGCCATGCAAGCTGTATGGCAAGCAGGGTTAAAATCACTTTAAAAATAACCCTAAAACGCGCCACCGATAACCGCTTAAGTAACTTAATCCCTAACCATGTGCCAATGGCTCCGCTTAAAATCATCGCCAGTGTTAACGGCAACCATTGCCAAAAGCTAAAGCCAAGCCCCGCATAAACAACGGCTTTTAAACTATGCTGCAAGGTCATAATACTTGAAAAAGTCGCGGTAAATTTAAGCTTATCGTAATGATTAATATGTAAATAACTCGCTACCAAAGGCCCACTTGCTCCGACAAAAGTCGAGATAAATGCGGTTATTACGCCTGCTAGTAAGCGCCCTAATCGTGAGTCTTTATTAAATTCAGGTATTGTTCCCCACAATAAATAAATCACAAATAAAGCCACAAACAGCTTCATGCTATCAAGGTTAATATCGCTTACTACTTGGCTTGATAGCCC
>NZ_BADU01000062.1:0-18481 GCF_000239875.1 Pseudoalteromonas sp. BSi20311
CTTTTTTTATGCCTGCTATAGTTTATTTTTAATAAAATACTCTGCATTACATATCTAAACGCAGTCCAGTATCTTGTTTGATTTTTTCTATCACCATGTACGTGTGATGGGTTCCGACTCCTGGGATATCAACCAAATCACCTAATACTTCTCTGTATTCGTCCATGTTGGAAACGCGAATTTTTAATAAGTAGTCATAGCCACCGGCTACCATATCACATTCAACAACCTGCTTAATTTTAAGAATATGCTCACGAAATACTTTAAATACCGCTGTATTTGAGGTAACTAACGATACCTGTACGTGGGCCACTAAGCTTTGGTTAAGTTTTTCCTCACTTAGCTTGGCGAAGTAACCCTCAATATAGCCCTCTTGCTCTAAACGTTTAACCCTATCTAAACAGGGACTGGGGCTTAAATTAACCTGCTTTGCGAGGTTAACATTTGAAATTCTACCATTGCGCTGCAAAACGTCTAAAATTGATATATCGATACGATCAAGCAGGCGTAATCTATTCGGATTAGTCATATCAGTATTTTATATGGATAAGTTAATAATATGCCCTGTAAATTATCGTAAAACGGCAAAATTAACCAGCATATTCTGCTGGATTTTAATTAGAATGCACGCTTTACACCAACAACATTTAGCGATAATTAACAATTATCCTAAGTCTTAACACTCCTGAGGGTTGCTTATGTTATTCAATGGCGATTTAACAACGACTTGTCCGATCAGACAAAAGATCCGTGACTTTTACCGTATTGATGAAAATGCGGTTATTGATCACATTTTACCACTTGCAGAAGTCGGTGTTAAAGCACGAAGCCGTGCATGGGAAAGAGCTCGCCAAATAGTTTTAAACATTCGTAAAGACCAAGATGGTCAAAGCGGTGTTGATGCGCTATTAAATGAATTTTCACTATCGAGTGAAGAAGGTGTGGTATTAATGTGTTTAGCCGAAGCACTGCTTCGCGTTCCTGATAAAGCAACTCAAGAAACATTAATACGTGATAAATTAGCAAATGGCGATTGGAGCTCTCACTTAGGTAGTAGTGATTCTTTATTCGTTAATGCCTCGTCTTGGGGATTATTAGTAACCGGTAAAATGGTTAACTATAACGACAAAACCAAAGAGCAGCAGTTTGGCATACTTAAAAAAACAATTGGTCGTTTAGGCGAGCCTGTTATCCGTAAATCTGTTAACTTCGCGATGAAGATAATGGGTAAGCAATTCGTAATGGGTCGTACCATTAACGAAGCAATTGAGCGCGCTGCTGAAAAAGAGCAAAAAGGCTATGTATATTCATACGATATGCTAGGTGAAGGCGCTCGCACAATGAAAGACGCTAAGCGTTACTTTGATAGCTACATGAATGCGATTCATGCTATCGGTAAAGCGGCGAATGGTCGTGGCCCGATTAAAAGCCCGGGTATTTCTGTAAAGTTATCGGCTATTCATCCGCGTTATGAGTTCACTCATAAAGAACGCGTAATGGAAGAAATCGTTCCAAAACTAAAAGAACTTGCACTTGCCGCTAAAAAATACGACATCGGGTTTACTGTTGATGCTGAAGAAGCAGACCGTTTAGATATTTCACTCGATGTAATTGAAGCGGTATTTAGCGATGACGACCTTGGCGATTGGCAAGGGTTTGGCTTAGCGGTTCAGGCTTATCAAAAACGCGCTATTTTTGTAATTGAATGGTTAACAGACCTAGCAACCCGCGTGGGTCGCAGAATGATGGTGCGTTTAGTAAAAGGCGCATACTGGGATACCGAAATCAAAACCACACAACAAGATGGTTTAGATTTTTTCCCGGTGTTTACGCGTAAAGCAACCACAGATGTGTCATACAAAGCGTGTGCGATTAAAATGCTTGAAGCACGTGATGTACTTTACCCGCAATTTGCAACACACAACGCCTATACTGCTGCGACTATTTTAGAAGTAGCGAAAGGTGATAACCAGGGTTTTGAATTCCAACGTTTGCACGGTATGGGTGAATCTTTATTTGACCAAATCGTTAATGAAGAAAAAATTCAGTGTCGTGTATATGCTCCGGTAGGCCAACACGAAGACCTGCTTGCTTACCTTGTTCGTCGTTTACTAGAAAATGGCGCTAACTCATCATTTGTAAATGCCATTGTAGATACCACTCAACCGGTTGAAGCATTATTACCAGATCCTGTTGAAACGCTGCAAGGTTTACGTAATAAGTACAACACGCAAATAAAAATGCCAATTGATTTATACGGTGAAGAACGTGCCAACTCAAAAGGTATGGATTTAACTGATATTAACGTGATCACCCCGTTTAAAGAAAATTTAGACACTTGGTTTGAAGAGCACTTAATTGAAGAAAGCCAAGTACCTGAGGGTGCGCTGGCAGTTAAAAATCCAGCAAACCATAAAGAAATTATTGGCCATATTAAATTACAAAATAGCGATGAAATGAAAGTGTTGCTAGCCAACGCTGAAACCGCATTTGAATCATGGTCGCAAACACCTGTAAAAGAGCGCGCTAATTTATTGCGTCGCGTTGCTGATATCTTAGAACGTCATCATGATGAACTTGTGGCTATCTGTATTAAAGAAGCAGGTAAAGTAGCACAAGATGGTATTGATGAAGTACGTGAAGCGGTTGATTTTTGTCGTTACTACGCAGCCCGTGCTGAAGAGCTTGCGCAAGATGAGCGCTTTGAAGCCCGTGGTGTTATTTTATGTATTAGCCCATGGAATTTCCCGCTAGCGATTTTCTTGGGTCAAGTTGCAGCGGCCATTGTTACGGGTAACACAGTAATTGCAAAACCAGCAGAACAGACGAGCTTAATCGCTCTTCGCGCCATTGAACTAATGCTTTCTGTTGGTTTACCTGAGCACGTTGTACAGCCTGTGATTGCTCGCGGTAGCGAAGTAGGCAAAACCATTGTGCCAGATGAGCGCATTCAAGCCGTTATGTTTACAGGTTCAACTGAAACGGGCACGCTTATCTCGCAAACATTAGCGGCACGTAACGATATTCAGGTGCCTTTAATTGCAGAAACTGGTGGTCAAAACTGTATGATTGTTGACTCAACAGCGCTCCCTGAGCAAGTTGTTGATGATGTTATCAGTTCTGGTTTCCAAAGTGCCGGTCAACGTTGTTCAGCATTACGCGTGCTATTTATTCAAGAAGATGTAGCCGATGGCATTATCGACATGCTTAAAGGCGCACTTGCTGAGTTGCATATTGGCGACCCATCACTACTCTCTACCGACGTAGGCCCTGTAATTGATGAAAAAGCGCTGAAAACACTTAATGATCATGTTGAATACCTAAAAGGTAATGCAACACTTCACTACGAGTGTAAAATTCCTGATAACAGCGAAAATGGCGCATTTTTCTTTGCACCACGTTTATACGAAATCAAAGACTTATCGGTATTAAAACGTGAAGTATTTGGCCCGTGTGTACATGTGATTCGCTTTAAAGCGAGTGAGCTTGATAGTGTTGTCGACCAAATTAACAACACCGGCTACGGCTTAACAATGGGTATTCACTCTCGTATCGAAGAGCGCTGTGAACACTTAGCTAAAATGTCGCGCGCAGGTAATGTATACGTGAACCGTAATATGATTGGTGCAATTGTTGGTGTACAACCGTTTGGTGGCCGAGGACTATCAGGTACTGGCCCTAAAGCGGGTGGACCAAACTACCTACAACGCTTAATAAAAGAAAAAGCATCGCCAGATAACGTGCAAATGACCAACCTAACGCCAGATGAGCTTGATTTACACCACTACAGTGGCGCAAATGAGCAAGTAGAAAAGCTGATGGTTAACTCTATGCGCGATGAAAAAATTTGGCGTGCGACACCACTTAACGACCGTGTCTCTGCGGTACGTCAATTATTAGCGAAAGTAGCAACCGTTGAAATTATTGACGACCTTGCAGACGATTTAGCGTTAACACTTGCAGATGCTCGCGCTCAGTTAAACCGCTTAGAAAAGCACATGCGCAAATATACAACCTTACCAGGGCCAACAGGTGAGTCGAACACACTTCACCTTGAAGCACGCGGCTGTGTAGTATGTTACGCAGATAAAAGCACCTCATTTAACTTTTGGGCACTATCAATCATTACCGCACTTGCTGCTGGTAACACAGTAATAACGGTAGCATCTGAAATATTTTATGATGAAGCCGTTGCTTTTAGAGATAAGTTTATTGCAACCGGCGTTGCTGAAGGTGTTTTCCAAGTAGCTAAACCAAATCAGTTACAAGCGATATTGGCGCATCCTCACCTAGCCGGTGCGGTAGTTGCTGCACGTTCTTCTCGCTTAGGCTACTTCAGCCAACAGCTTGCACAACGTAAAGGCGCTATACTGCCAGTGATCAGCTCTGAGTATTACGACACGCTAATTAAGCGCTTAATTACTGAAAAAACCATCAGTATAGATACAACGGCATCAGGCGGTAATACCTCGTTAATGACACTTGTTGAAGATGATGAATAGCAATTAATGCATTAATCTAAATAAAGGCATCTATTTGATGCCTTTTTTATTTCTAAATGTGAATTTCTTTGTTACTTTCTCTAACAATACTTGTTAACTAGAGTTCACTTTGAAAACCATTCCTACCTCACAGCTAAAGCCCGGCATGTTTGTACAAAAAGTTATTAAACAAACCGGCAGCATTAGAATAAAAAACCAAGGCTGGGTTAAAACTCAAACAGGAATTGATAAGTTAATAAAAGCAGGGATTTTAGAAGTTGAAATCGATCCTGATAAAATGCTCACATCTGAAGAGCCCGAACAACAACCAATTTCAACCGCTAAGCACGAAATCAAAAAGCGCGACCCTTGGTTAATAACCCACAGTGCTGAGCAAGAGATGGGGAAAGCCAAAAAGCTTTACGATGAAGCAAAAAACCTACAAACCAAAGCATTTGGCGATATAGAGTCTGGCCGCACTGTTGATGTTGCGCCTTTTAAAGAACTGGCTAGTGGATTTATAGACTCCGTATTTAGAAACCAAGATGCACTGGCATGTATTACCCAAATGCGCCAAAAAGATGCCTACTTACTAGAGCACTCGATAAATGTCTCTATTTTGATGAGTATTTTTGCAAAACATCTCGATATTGAAAAACCAATCATTGAAGAACTTGCCACAGGTGCCCTATTACACGATATGGGAAAGATAAAAATACCTGACGTAATTCTTAACAAGCCTGGTCGCTACAGTGATGAAGAATTCAAAGTGATGCAAAACCATGCTCGCTTTAGCAAAGAAATATTAGAAGACGCAGGGTTAACGGGAATTGCCGTTGATATCGCAGGTATGCACCATGAGCGCTTAGATGGCAAAGGCTACCCCTTTGGTAAAAAGGGCGATGAAATAAGCCAGTACGTTCGTATGGCCTCTATTGTTGATGTTTATGATGCATTAACCGCTGAACGCGTTTACAAAGCGGGTATGGAGCCTATTAGGGCGTTTAAAATATTAAAACAAGGTTGCCCAGATAGCTTTGATGGCGCACTGCTGAATAAGTTTATTCAATGCATTGGTATTCACCCAGTAGGCACACTGGTAAAACTTTCCAGCCAAAAAGTGGGACTCGTTACCCAAAGCAATCCAGCTACGCCATTAAAACCGGTAGTAAAAACGTTTTTCAATGCAAAACATGGGCATTACACTGAAGTTAAAGATGTTGATTTATCAAATAAAAGAACGCAAGACACACTTGAGTCAGCAGTAAAACCCAAAGAATATAATATAGATTTAGAGAGCTTTTATAGGCACTCTATCTTTAGTTAATTGGCCACTATTGTGGCCAATCTTGCAGCGCTTTTAAGCTAAACTCATAACCATCAAAGTCAAGTACGCTCTGATCAGGCGCTATTTCTAGCACCTTCAACGCACCGATAGACTCCCCTTCATATAACTCTCTACCATTGAGCTTTATCCAGCGTTTATCTGCCGTTGAAGAATAAATATGCGCCTGATACTTAATACTAGGTAACATACTTTGCAGGCCATCAGGCAGTAGCTCAACAGGTTGTACTCGTGATGAAAGACGAGAGCCTTGGGTTACTTCGTAGTCGGCTGCTTTCTCTGTGTTATTCACCGCTTGCGCAAACGCATTTTTAAGCGTGTCGGGAACAGCATCAAGTTCACTAGGCGATGATGGCCGTTGCTCGGGTACAGTTTGATTCAGCGGCTTGCCTAACACTTTATATTTACTCAGCTCATCGGCACTGAGTGTTCTTTTCGCTGTTTGAGTTTGCACACTTTGCGGTTGATTACTCGGTTGAAAGCTAGGTGATACGTTATTCTGCGTCGAATAATTTTGCGTTTGCATTTGAGGCGATTGAGCAGTGCTCATTGACAAATACTGGCCTTGTGGCGTAAGCAACATTTGCTGCACACCGGTTGGAGTTTGAACATAAACTAGCTGCCCTGCTATTGTTGGCGTACTGTTAGGCACAGCCGTTTGGCTTAGCTCTGGAGACGTTACTTCTGCAGAACTAACCGTTTCTAAGGCTTTTTCTTTACTTGAAGGCGTTTCTTTTAACATCTCAGACTTTTTTTGCACGAGAGTAGTTTGAGAAATTTCATTCTGTGCATGGCTATTGTTTATCGCTGCATTTTCTTGCTGTAACCATTTACCGACAAAAAAGCCACTAACCAGTATACCCACGGCAACTAGACTACCTGCGAGTAAAAAGCTAATTCGGCGATAGGTCAACAATTGACGTTGTTGTTTTAATTGTTGCGCTTGCAAGTCATACTGCTCTGCGCTCATAGTTTCGTGTTTTGATTGCTTTAACGCATCTAATAAATAAGACATGAACCACCTAACTAAAAAATAAAAGACAGGCCAATCCCTGCACCAAAAAGCGTTAACACTGCAGCACTATAAGGCCAAATCGAACTCGTTTTTCTGGGCTTATTATTTGTTGCAATAAAGTCGATAGGTAAAGATTCACTTGCTGCTTGTTTAATAATGTCGCTATCAACAAGCTCTTGCTGCTTGGAAAAAGCGCCTACTAATGCACGTTCACAAACAAGGTTCATTAACCGTGGTACACCACCTGTCAGTTGATGCACCATCTGCATAGCATCCATAGAAAATACTTTCTTATCACAACCCGCTATATGTAATCGGTGTTGAATATAGGCAATAGTCTGCCCTGGTGTTAATGCTAATAAGTGGTATCTAGCGGTAATTCGCTGTGCTAGCTGTCTTAACTCATTTCGCTTTAGAAGTACCTGTAACTCAGGCTGCCCTACTAATACTATTTGTAGTAATTTTTTATGGTCGGTTTCAATATTGGTTAATAAGCGCAATTGTTCAAGCACATCGGGGGCAAGCAACTGTGCTTCATCAATAATTAAAATAGTATGACCACCCGCTTTATTATTAAACTCAAGGTGCTTTTTAATGACATCCGTTAAACTTTTCAATGTGGCATTTTGGGCATCGTAAGTAATTTGTAGTTCGTCACAAATACTAGCCAGTAATTCTAACTCTGATAAAGCGGGGTTGTGGATCATGGCGACTTGGGTGTTTTCAGGCAACCGCTCTAGCATACTACGTGTTATGGTGGTTTTACCTGTCCCTACCTCACCAGTTAACAACACAAAGCCACCATCTTCACCTAGCCCATAGGTAAGATGTGCTAAGGCTTCTTTGTGGCGCTCACTTAAAAATAAGTAATGAGGGTTCGGCGAAATTGAAAATGGCTTTTCTTGTAAACCAAAATAGCTTAAGTACACCTTTATAGTCCTTGGTCATTAATTCACGGCCTATAATGGCAAAAAAATAGCCTGGGTGACAACTACAACCAAGCTTTATTATTAAAATAGTGTAAATAACTAGAGCTTAGATTAAATAACCTCAGCTCTAGTGGCTACAAGCTATCTCATTTGATTACTTTTCATAGCGTACAAGCCGTAAATACACGTTACTTGTTTTTGCATGTAAGCTATTTAAACCACTGGCAAATTGATAAACCCATGCCGAATTCATATTGCTAATACCTGAAGTATTAGACCAGTAATTTTGCGACTGCGTTGCTAAAAACACACCTACATTTATGCTTGGCTCCGTACAACGGTGATCAACAATACTGGCCAACTCTTTAATACTTGGTACTTGCCAGTCGTTATAACCTGCCGAAGTGTCGTTAAATGCTCCTTTGAGTGACGCCTGCCAATTTAGTGGCTGTGTATCACCGTCACAGCGATTTGTTTCACTATTATAAACTTGACCATAATTACAACGCTGCCACATTAACCCCGTTTTAGTGTCTGATACAGTGCCATCAATATTAATCACAAATCTATCTGTGTCATCGCTAGTTGCAACTTCCTGATAACACTGCTGCGCTGCAAGTGATGAGCTCAATCCCAAAGTGAACAACATAAAAACTTTAATTAATTTCATAATAATCCCCTAACGGTTTCTAACTAAGCGCACGTAAGCGACATTATCTTTGGGGTAAGCTAAATCGTTGCCATCCACCATATCGATAGTATAAGCCTGAGATAAACTGCTGCCATCAACCGCGGTTTGTGAAGTCCAGTAACGTAAATGTTCTAAAATATTGCTGGGTGGTGTATTAGGGAAAAAAGCAGTATCTATTAATATATTTTGCCCTTGTTTACCGTAATCAATTAAACCTAAAAGTTCAGTATAAGTGGGTAAACGCCAGTTACTACCACCACAAAAATCAAGGGCGTTAACCTCATCTATATAGGTTTGCAATCCGCAATTTCTATTACTTGGGCACGTGGTGTTAGCACTACCCGTTACATCGCCACTATTGACAGTCCCTTGCCAAATATAACGGTTTTGTCCATCACGCAACGAAGTATTTGGTAACACACCGGAATAGGGACTTTTTACTTCCCAAACAAGACCGGTTGTATTATCGCGAATGCAGCTAAAGTTTTGTGCGTCATCTAACAACTCATCAGCGAACTCATTAAGTTTGGTGTAATCAAAAGCCAGATTACCTTTACCCACTTTACCTAACCGATTTGCAAAACTATCTCTGCCAAGATCAGCATCTTGAGCTGGAAACTCATCATTATTACAATTAATACGTTGAGTATTGTTATAACACTCTCCAACCCCAGTGTCGTTTATTAATCCAAGCGCTTTGGGAGTTATATCAACAAATACTGTATCTGTGTCAGTCCGTCCTTTTAAGTCCATAACTTGCACTTCAAAACTAAGGGTTGCGTTTAAATCAATGTCAGAAGCAAAAAAGTTGGCTTTACATGACTGTGAGTCGGTTAAAGTTTCACTATTTCCGGTAAGTTGTTGCCACCTACACTGATAAGACTGAGTTGCCGCCTCACTAGCAGTGGCATCTAAAATCACTTTATCAAACTCTTCTACAGTTTGATCAGCTCCCGCATTGGCAATAATGACCTGTGCTGTTTTATTAAGAGTCATATCGAATTGTGATGCAGATACTCCGCCTTCATCATCAGTTACGGTGAGTTGCCATTTTAAGTTGGTGTTATTTTCTAATAATGGATGGGTGAAACTTAGGGTTGAATTGGTGTAGCTATCTATTGTTAAATCAGGCCCAGACAATAGTTGCCAAAGGTAACGACTAATTTCGCCATTTTCATCAGGATCTGTGGAAGCTAAACCACTTAAGGTTACAGTATCATTATAAACTGAGGGTAAGTTGTCAGGGGCAACTTGAGTAACAACAGCAACTGGAAGCTGGTTATTAGAGGCAATAAAAACACTCAAATCGTCATTGACTAAACTGCCATCTGACGTTTGATAGCTCACTCTTAAGACCAATTCACTATCAGACTTTACATCTGGCGCAGTAATGGTTTGTTCAGCCCCTTCAAGCGGAAAAACATCTATAATGGGGCCGCTCACACGTTGCCAAGTAAATGTACCGTCTGCGGGTGAGCCTTTCGCAGAAATAGTAAAGTCTGATTTTTCTACAACTTGAAGGTCGTTACCTGCAAATACTGACGTTTTAATATCGCTGTTATCACTACCACCTCCTCCACATGCCGCTAAAAGCAAACATGACATAAGGGGTATTAACGAAATGGCTCTCATACTTAGCACCTTTGTATCCTAAAATTATCCAATAAGACAATCTAGCAATAAAAGTGCCAGTGTAGTGTTATAAATAGCTATCTTGATGAATACGGACAAATAACTTAGTGCCAACTTTACTGTAATCTACTTTGTACTCGCGGCCATCTAAGGATTGGATAAACAACAACTGCTTTTCTTCACTAAATACATCAGCACTAGAAATATAAACTATATCTAGGTAACGCTCTTTTGCATCTCGGCGGTTTTTTGGCAGCTCTTCTTTAAATGGTTCAAGACCATTTCCTGTTACTTTGATTCGAGGGTGATTGTCACCATTAACAATCACTAAATCTAGCTTTTTATCTTTATGTATAATGGTATTTCGACCACTTTTAATGAAAGATCTGTCTTGGCTCATAGTTATTCCTAATTCCGCAGAGAGTCGTTATATTATTATTCACACTGCGACTTTATAAACTGAGAAGGATCACGCTTCCATTTATTTAAATTTGCGCTAAATTCCCAAATATCACTTTCTATTACACTTGCAGGTAATAGTAAGTCATACCCTGTTAAAAGCTGAAGATGCTTAGCCCTATTAGCAAACATAGCTATAAGTCCATTATAGTCAATTCCTTTTTTTGACCTATATTTATTATCTTCAACTAACCATTCTGATGGGCAATGCCCATTCTTGCAATTTTTTTGAACAACTTGCATAAAAAAGTGCCGCTGCTCTATTAGTAGTTTACCCGCCATTCTTGGAGCTAAAGCAGCTAAAAATGTATCTACATCGTTAAGTTTAATACCAATCGCGTTAAGCTCAAGGTGATCAATACCATTATCAACTTTAGGAATACCACAATGGTGCATGTTTTCTTGGTTTAAAGTCCACTGCCCGTACTTATGCTGATATGTTAATTGCTGCTCAGTTAAAATAATACTATAAAAAGGTTCTTGTGTTTTAAAAAAACCTATTAAAATTGCTGCAATACATAAACTTACTAAAAAAATTTCAATAATACTGATTTCACCTGGGCGCAATAAATTGAATAGCATGATAAAAATTAAACCAATACTCCCTACTACCAGTATTTCAATCCCATTTTTAGCGCCTTGCGCTCGGTATTTGAGTGTTTGTTTTTTTATATTAGCCATACTGAAAAAACGCCATATAAAATATAAACATAATAATAGCCCACAAGACTAACTTTCTCAGTGTTAAACAACGTTTGCATGATGTTTTGAAGTTCACCAATTAACTCCTATAATCATTTATCTCACTACACAATTAATAAGTATTATTTATTTTTACGCCTAACGCACAAATTAATGAGACACATAACCGCCTTTTTTTGTCCTGATTTCGTACAATACTTATAATTAATTTTCAGGTATGAAAACAATGCACTCAAGACAATCAGGTAAAGCCCTATTTCCATTTATTATTTCGTTACTATTAATTTTTAGTGTTTATTTATACTTGCCCGCATCACAAGGCGAGCAAGCTGATTACTCAGCAATGGCAACGCAAGTATCTGCACACACTGTAGAGTCGCAAGAAAATGCTATTATGATTGAAGCCATCGGTAGTGCCAGAGCTAATCAGGCTATCTATATTAAAAGCGCACAAAACGATTATGTTACCAACATTTACTTCGAAGACGGCGACTTGGTCAGCAAAGGGCAAAAATTAGTGCAACTGCAAAACCAACAAGAACAATTTGCAGTAAAAGAACTTAGCATTAATTTACAAGAAGAAAAACGCCAACTAACCAAACTTACTGAACTTTCTCGCTCACAAGCGACTGCCAAGTCATTACTTGAAGAACAACTAGCCCGCGTTGATGCCAGCGAAGCACAACTAGAAAGTGCCAAAACCAAACTTAATGAAATGGCTATTACCGCCCCTTTCTCAGGGCTATTGGGCAAACGTGAAATCTCAGTAGGTGCTTATGTTAATAACAGCACGGTAATTACAACCTTAGATGATATCAGTATCATAAAAGTTGATTTTAAAGTGCCTGAAAAATATTTAGCTCAACTGAAAAACGGAATGACGGTTCGCACTCAAAACGATGCTTACCCTGATCAAACCTTCAGCGGAAAAGTAACCCATATAAGCTCACGTATCGATTCAATCACTCGCAGCATAGAAGTAACGGCAAGTTTTGCCAATAAATCGGGTTTACTGCGTCCAGGTATGCTACTTAATACCGCACTAGAGCTAAGCAGCAATCAAGCGCTTATGGTTCCTGAAAAAGCCATTATTCCACTTCAAGATAAACACTATGTTTTTCAAATTGAAGATGGCATCGCAAAACGAATAGAAGTGCATGTTGCAAGTAGAAACAATGGCTGGGTTGCAATAGACAAAGGGCTAACTAATGGCGAGCAGATTGTTACCGAGGGAATTATTAAAATTCGCTCTGGTAGCAAAGTAAGCGTTAAGGGGTAACACGTGAAAATTACCGATACTAGCGTTAAACGCCCCGTTTTTGCGATTGTTATTAACTTACTCCTACTTACCTTTGGCCTAGTTGCTTTTAGCATGCTGCCACTGCGCGAGTACCCTGATATTGAAACGCCAATTGTAAATATTAGTACTGAATATACGGGTGCATCTGCAGAGATTATTGAAACCAAAATAACCCAAGTTATCGAAAACCGTATTTCGGGTATTGAGGGTATCAAAAGCATTAATTCATCGAGTCGTAATGGCCGCTCAAACATTACCATTGAGTTTAATATTAGCCGTGACATAGACGATGCCTCTAACGATGTGCGCGAACGTGTTGCGCGAGCACTTGATAGCCTACCAGAGCAAGTGCGCCCTCCTGAGGTATCAAAGTCAAACAGTGATGAAAGCCCTATTGCATGGTTTGTACTTAATAGTGAAACCATGGACTCGTTACAACTTTCTGATTATGCACAACGTTTTATTGTTGACCGTTTAGCTGTAGTTGATGGCGTATCGAATGTGCGTATTGGGGGTGAGCGAAAGTATGCCATGAAAGTATGGCTCAACCGCCAAGCAATGGCAGCCCGCGGCATTACCTCTAGTGATATAGAGCAAACACTGCGTAGTGAAAATGTAGAGCTTCCGGCGGGTGAAATTGAATCGGTAGACCGTGATTTTACTGTGCGTACCGCACGCAGTTACAAAAACCAACGCGATTTTCAAAACCTTGTTATTAAACGAGGTGAGGATGGCTATTTAGTGCGTCTAGGCGAAGTGGCTGACGTAAAATTAGAAGCCGCCGATGATGAAAGTTTATTCCGCGGAAATGGCCGTAATATGATAGGTATGGGTATTGTTAAGCAGGCCAAAGCCAATACCCTGACTGTGGTTGATAATGCTCGTAGTGAACTGGAAAAAATTAAGCGTAACTTACCAGAAGGCACCACCATAGAAGACAGTTACGACTCTTCAGTATTTATTAAGGAGTCAATTAACGAGGTATACAAAACCTTGGGGATTTCTATGGGACTTGTGGTGCTAATTATCTTTATATTTTTAGGGAATATTCGCGCCACACTCATTCCTGCGGTCACTGTACCGGTCGCCCTAGTCAGTAGTTTTATGTTTTTATTAGCAATGGGTTATTCAATTAACTTATTAACTCTACTAGCACTGGTATTAGCAATAGGCTTAGTGGTAGATGACGCCATTGTAATGCTAGAGAATATTCATCGGCGCATAGAGCTTGGGGAGCCGCCTTTATTAGCGGCTTATCGCGGCGCCCGCGAAGTGGGCTTTGCAATTATAGCCACCACCCTAGTGCTGATCTCTGTGTTTGTACCATTAGTGTTTATGGAAGGACGAATAGGCGCACTATTTACAGAGTTTGCAATGGCGGTGAGTGCTGCCGTGTTTTTCTCCAGCATTACTGCATTAACACTCTCTCCGGCATTGTGTTCAAAGGTGTTAAAGGCCTCTGAAAAAGAAAGTAGGTTTAGCCAAGTCATGGACCGCTTTTTTACTAAATTAGAAAATGGATACCGTAACGCTTTAGCGTCAAACATGACCAGAAAATGGGGCTTAATGCTGAGCTTAGTTTTGGCTGGGTTTGTTAGTTATTCATTATTTTTACAAATACCGTCTGAACTTACCCCTAAAGAAGACCGTGGCACTTTCTTTGTGCTTATGAATGGCCCTGAAGGCGCTAGTTATGAGAATAATGCCGCCAATATGGCAAAAATTGAAGAGCGCTTAATGCCTTACTCTGAATCTGGCGAACTAAGTAGAGTTTTAGTGCGAGTTCCTGGCTGGGGTGGCAGTGGTGGTGTAGCCATTGTTGGTATGGCGGATTGGGATAAACGCAAACGCTCAACTTGGGAAGTCATGGATGAAATAAGCGGTAAAATGCGAGAGGTCACCGATGTACGTGCTTTTGCAATTATGCGCCGTGGTATTGGAGGTGGTGGTTCATCACGACCAATAGAGTTTGTTTTACAAGGTAATGATTATGCTCAGCTAGCTGATTGGCGCGATAGAATTATTAAACGTGCTGAGAAAAACCCTGGATTAGTGCGAATTGACCATGATTATAAAGAAACCTTTCCACAATTCTTGGTGAGTATTGATAAAAATAAAGCTGCAGACTTAGGCGTATCAGTCTCAGATGTGGGGCGTACACTTGAAACCATGCTTGGTCAACGCCGAGTAACCACCTTTATTGACCGCGGTGAAGAATACGATGTAATCTTAAAGGGAACCAAAGAAGACTTTGCAAACCCAACTGATATTTCAAATATTTACCTTAAATCTCGTAGCAATGAACTCGTGCCACTCGATAGCCTAATAAGCTTAAAAGAAGAAGCTACCGCCTCGCGTTTAAACCGCTATAACCGTATGCGTGCAATTACCTTAAGTGCCAACCTAGCTGATGGTTACACACTAGAACAAGCACTAAACTTTTTAAACAATGTTGCCGCAGAGGAAAACGACATTGATGGTGCCATTGACTACAAAGGTGAGTCGCAGTTGTTTTATGAAGGTGCCTCAGCCATGACCTATGTGTTTGTGTTGGCATTGACCGTGACCTTTTTAGTGCTCGCTGCTCAGTTTGAAAGTTTTATGCACCCGTTTGTTATTATGCTTACCGTTCCGCTTGGGTTAATGGGCGCCATGTTTGGGCTATGGAGTATGGGCTTAACACTTAACATATACAGTCAAATAGGGATTGTGATGCTCATCGGGTTAAGCGCTAAAAACGGTATCCTGATCGTTGAATTTACCAACCAGTTACGTGATAAAGGCGTAGAATTTAGTGAAGCTATTTTGCAGGCCGCTACCCAGCGTTTACGTCCTATTATTATGACCTCACTGACCACAGTTATGAGCGCTGTGCCTTTGGTGTTGGCCTCAGGTCCTGGCTCAGAAAGCCGAATGGTTATTGGTGTGGTGGTATTTACCGGTGTGACAGTTGCCACCATACTGACTCTGTTTGTAGTACCTGCTGCTTATTATGCCTTAGCACGTAATACGCAATCACCAGAGTTTTTACAGCAAAAGCTGGATAAACAAGCAGCTGAAAAACCACTTAAAGAGATTTAGGTCACTCTGAGCGTCGTAATTAGCTGTTACGGCGCTATTTTCTGGTGCATATAACCATACAATTGAGGAAGTACTTATGAGTTCGACCACACAGGTAGCAACACTAGGCGGCGGCTGTTTTTGGTGTATTGACGCAGCATTTAGGCGTGTTAGAGGGGTACTCAGTGTATGTTCTGGTTACACAGGCGGGCACACTGATAACCCGACCTACAAAGCTATTTGCACAGGCAATAGCGGGCATGCCGAAGTGGTTAAGGTTGAGTTTGACGCCAGCATTATCAGCTTTGAAACCCTACTCGCGATGTTTTTCACTTTGCATGATGCTACCCAGTTAAACCGCCAAGGTAACGATATAGGCACTCAATACCGCAGCGTTGTGTATTACCATGATCAGCAACAACAATTACAAACACAGGCCGTTATTGCAGAGCTGCAGACTAATGTTAGCGAGCCTATAGTAACAGAGGTAAGCCCAGCAACCACTTTTTACCCTGCTGAAAGTTTTCACCAAGACTACTACAATGAAAACCCAGAACAAGGCTACTGTAGTATTTTAATTGCGCCTAAGTTGCACAAGTTTGAAACCGAATTTAGCGAATTTTTAAGTGAATAAAATGCTTTAAAGCGCTAACCAAATAGCCCAGCAATTTGCTGGGCTATTTGTTTTTCGGCAACTAATAGTGATAATTAAAACTGGTAATTTGCCCCCACAAAGAAAGTTCTTCCTGCGCTGTTATAACCTAATAGCTCACCACTGGCAGCAAACCCTGTTGCTGCAGTAAAATATTCTTTATCAGTAATATTTTCTATTCGAGCAGCTAACGATAAATTATCAAGCAACTGGTAATTGGCTGCTAAATTAAATACCGTATAGCCAGCGAGTTCAGAATCATAATACGCAATTGATGGACGCGATGAGCGATATTGCATATCTAAACTGGCATCAAAATCGCCCCATGATTTGGCGAGTTGATAATTAAACGACTCTGAAGGCCTGCGTGGTAAATCTGTATTCGTCTTTTCATCTGTAGCATCTAAAAAACTAACATTAACAGAGTGTTCAAAGCCTAACGCTGAAAACTCAGCCGACAATTCTATCCCCTGCATAGATACTTTATCTATGTTAGTTGCAATATATTTACCTGAGTCTGCATCATAATTATTACTAATTAAATTATTGATACGGTTATCGAAAATAGCAATATCATAACGCCCCCATTGAGTTTCTAGGGTAACACCAAACTCATTATTTAAGGCTTCCTCAGGCTTAATATTATTATTTGGTAGGTAATATGGGCTGTTAGTTACAAACGCATTAATTAAAGACGGCGCCCTAAATGCAGTGCCATGATTTAAACGTACCGTTACGTACTGATTGGCTTTATATCCAAGCCCAGTACTGTAAGTATTTGCACGGCCGTGGAAGTCATAATCATCGGTTCTGATAACCGCATTTGCTAACCATTGTTGATGACTATAAAACGCGCCTATAAACAACGCGTTGTTATCGCGTTTTTCTTCAGATGACGTTGCTGACGAGTTTGATAAATCCTCAGACAAATAATTAAAACCACCTGATAAATCAAGCTCTTGCGTTAGGCTATAAAGCCCTCGGTATTCAAACTCAACACGCTCTGTGCTATACACTTGCTGCACATCGGTGCCTGTTTGGGTATTTTCTTCTTGTGATACACTCAATGAAGTACTTTGGGTATATATTTCTGAGGCTTTTTTCCAACCTAGCTTAGCGGTGTAATTTTCAAAGTCGTAAGCATCGTTACCCCATGCGTTGTCATACTGCGCTTCACCTTCACTGTACTGAGACTGTAAGCTCAACTCACCTAGTTCAGCCAGTTCATACGCTAAATTAAAGCCAATGTTTTTATTTTTGTAGCCATCATCATCGTGATCTTTGGTGTATTCAGCCACAGGATCTTTGCCAGTAACATCAAAACCATCTGTCTCTTCGTAGCCTAGATTATAATTAAAGCTAAGCGCCTCTTTTACAAGCCCACCAGCAAGCTGATAATTACTGTAGCTATGGCTGCCTAAAGTAGCCGAAAGCGAGTTATTTGAGGCTTTACGGGTAATAATATTAATTACTCCGGCTACCGCATCAGAGCCATAAATAGCTGCTCTGGCACCTTTAATAACTTCAACACGCTCGATACTATTAACTGGAATATTCGTCAGCGATACACTACCTGAGCTTGCATCGCTCACTCTTACACCATCAACCAGTACTAAGGTATATTTAGCGCTGGCACCGCGAACAAATATATCTGCCTTTTGACCTAAACCGCCGTTACGGACAATATCAATCCCAGCTATGGTATTTAATATTGCAGGTAAATCTCGGTAATTCGCTTTTTCAATATCAGCGCGGTCGATAACTGCCACACTTGCTAATACATCATTTATAGGTTGTTCAAATTTATTTGCAGTAACGGTTATTCTTTCAATGGTTTGTTCTGCAGATGCAGAAAAAGACAGTGCAGCCGAAATAGCCACACCCAATGCAGTTTTATTTATCATGATGTTCCCTATCTCTGCCCACCGCAAAGATGTTAGTAAGTAAGATTACATCAAGGCCGGTCTCCGGACTCAGTTACCATAATAAAATACAGCATAACTTTACCGTTGCGGGGGCAGTGTTGGGATTGACTTCATCAATGAAAACGCACCAACTTCCCGATTATCCTACTAAAAAAATCACACCTTTGAAGTGTTTAGCAAGCACCTTGAAAATAGGCTGCTATTGTTATCTGTTTACTTAAAAATGTCAACGGACGTCTAAACATCTACAAGTTGGGTTGCGAGGTTCGGGGTTCGGGGGTTCGGGGTTC
>NZ_BADU01000061.1:0-14935 GCF_000239875.1 Pseudoalteromonas sp. BSi20311
TACCGTATTGAGTTCATCAACACTAAACTCACGACCCAATAAGTTTTCTGCAGTGATATGCCCCTGCTTTTTTCCGCTACGGGTATATCGGCGTTTACCCGCGGCTGAGCGGTAACCCATACTCTGCAGTAATCGCTGCACACGGCCTTTACTACAGTCATACCCATTGTCTATAGCGGCTTTCCACAACTTTCTGTAGCCCGGAATACAGTGCTCATCACTACTTACTTTTTTCAAAAACTCAAGCAATGAGTCGTTTTCTGACGCACGTTGACTTAATGAGTGCTTTAGCCATTTATAATATCCTGCTTTTGATACTGACAACCATGTGCATAATTTTTTAATCGTTTTCTTAGTTGTCACAGCTTGGTGAATATACTCAAACCTTATTCTTTTCGGCTGTCCAAGTAGGCCTTCGCCTTTTTTAACACATCGTTCTCCAACTGCGCATCTTCCAATTGTTTTTCAAGCTTGCGCACTTGGCGCTCCAAATCTTTATATGACTTATCAGGGCCTTGGTTTTGAATTGGGTTAGATGTACTTTTTGACGTCATTTGTCGTCTCCATTTAGATAATAAGACAGGGTTAATGCCCAGCCGATGAGCTATTACATTAACAGTATCTGGAGAGTCTAACGATTGTTCAACTGCCTTTGTTTTAAATTCAATTGAATGACTACGCCTAGTTTTGATTTTCATAACACTTATTCCTTAAATAAGTGTCCACTTTTATAGGGTCGTATCAGGGATTAGGGATTAGGTTTTAGGTTTTAGGTTTTAGGCCCGTAACTCGTCGCTCGTGAACTTAAACCGATCCTGCGCTGCATAAAGCCCCGCTTTAAAAATCATTTTGAACCACAGAGTACACCGAGGCGCTTCGCGCTACACAGAGAAGACAAAGCAAATAAAACATGTTTTTAATCATTTTCTCTGTGTGCTCTGCACCCTCTGTGGTAAATAGAATCACTAAAGACGCGGAATAAGTCCGCTGCTACACCAGTCAATCTTAACCCGTTTCTCGCAGCCCGTCGCCCGTGAACTTTCACATTTATACAGACATAAAAAAACCGCCTATTAAGCGGTTTTTATCTAACATTTACGGGTTATTTTATAACGCGTAAATGTGAGCCTTTTTTCTTTTCAGGCTTGGGAGCTGGCGTTTCATCAACTATCTCTGGTGATGAATCAACACTTTCAAGCTCTGGAGCAAAATCGTCTTCGTCCTCTAAAAACTCATCTGCAGTAAAGACTGTGCCTTCGCCATTTTCACGTGCATATATTGCAAGTACAGCCCCTAAAGGCACGTACACTTGCATTGGCTGGCCGCCAAAGCGCGCGTTAAAGCTAAGCTGAGTATTATCTAACGAAAACTGCGTAACCGCCGAAGGGCTTATGTTCAATACAATTTGACCATCTTGGACAAACTGTGTTGGCACTTGCACTGCAGGAAAGTCAGCATTAACCACTAAGTGTGGCGTGCATTCGTTATCAACAATCCAATCAAAAAAAGCGCGTAGTAAATAAGGACGGTTAGAAGTCATTATAAACGGATCTCACGCTCTGCTTCAGTTAAAGAAGCTTGAAATGATTCACGTTCAAATAGACGAATCATATACTCTTTAAGTTCTTTAGAGCCTGCACCATTTAGCTCAATACCAAACTCTGGTAAGCGCCATAACAGTGGAGCTAAGTAACAATCAACTAAGCTAAACTCTTCACTCATAAAGTAAGGCGCTTCACTAAAGATTGGTGCTATTGCAAGTAATGCTTCTGTCAGCTCTTTACGAGCTTGCGCCGCATCAGAGGTGTTGTTAATGATTTTTTCAGCTAGGCTGTACCAATCAGTATCAATACGGTGCATCATTAAACGACTACGACCACGCATGACCGGGTATACAGGCATTAGTGGAGGATGAGGAAAACGTTCATCAAGGTATTCCATGATGATGTTTGCCTGATATAAACCAAGCTCACGGTCAATCAGTGTTGGCACTGTGCCGTAAGGGTTAATTTCGTGAAGTGCTTCTGGCAGATTATCCTTTTCAGCCATATGAATATCTACACTTACACCTTTTTCAGCAAGTACAATGCGTACTTGGTGGCTATACATACAGTTAGCACCAGAAAAAAGGGTCATTACAGGGCGCTTATTGGCAGCTACGGCCATGCCTACCTCCATTAAATAACTAAAACAGCAATAGGGGCTTAAGCCCCTATTGCAAAATTACCTTTAAATATGTTCAAACTTAATGAACATCTCTCCAGTATTCTTTCTTCAGCATAAATGCCAAGATAAATAGAATCACTAAGAATCCAAGTACCTTAATACCTAGCGCTTCCGATTCGAGACGTGTAGGTTCACCTACATACTCTAGGAAATTCGTTAAATCACGAACTGCTTGGTCATATTCATCTACACTTAATTCGCCCGTACCATCTGTTTCTGTACCAGTAATATGAGTGGTTGTTTTACCATTTACTGTTACTTCTTCAGTAATTGCAGTAGGAACACCTTGCAACTCTTGAAGAACATGTGGCATACCCACCGATGGGAATAACGTATTATTTACGCCAAACGGACGAGATTCATCTTTGTAAAACGATTTTAAATAGGTATAAATCCAATCACTGCCACGCACACGCGCAACATTTGTTAGATCCGGCGGAGCCGCACCAAACCATTTTGCAGCATCTTCTTTCTTCATTGCATTATTGATATGACTACCTACTTTTGAACCATCAAAAATAAGTTGCTCTTGACCAATCTCTGTTGGAATACCAATATCGCGGAAAGTACGTTCATAACGTTGATACTGCATTTGGTGACAACCAAGACAGTAGTTCATGAACAACTTTGCGCCACGTTGCAAAGAAGGTTGATCAGATATATCGTTACCCGCTTCCATTAGAGGAACTGACGGGCCTGCCGCCATTGCTGGTAATACGTTTACTGATAAAGCGAATAAACCAATAAGTAGCTTTTTCATCATTTCGTTAACCTCTCAGGCAATGGCTTAGTTTTTTCATTCTTACTGTAAACAAATAACAGTACGAAGAACATAAAGTAAGTCACAGTACAGATTTGCGAAACAAGCGTTTTAAAGTCAGTTTGAGGTGTAGCACCAACCCAACCTAAAAGAACGAAAGTAACTACAAAGCCTGCAATGTTCCATTTGTGGAAACCACAACGGTAACGAACCGAACGAACCGAACCACGGTCAATCCAAGGCAATAATGCTAGCACGACAATAGATGCACCCATTGCTGCAACACCCATTAGCTTATCTGGAATCGCACGTAAGATTGCATAAAACGGCGTAAAGTACCAAACAGGGAAAATATGCGCTGGTGTTTTAAGTGGGTTTGCCGGTTCAAAGTTTGGCGCTTCTAGGAAGAAACCACCCATTGCAGGCATAAAGAACACCACCCAACAGAACAAGATTAAGAAGCCAACCACACCCACAATATCTTTTACTGTGTAATAAGGGTGGAACGGTATCGCATCAATAATGTCTTTTTTATCTGTGTAGTATTCATGGAACTTAAATTTAGGCTTGTCTTCTTCAGCCACGGTTCCTTTTTTACGTTTGTTATCAATACCGTCAGGGTTGTTAGAACCCACTTCGTGCAATGCAACAATGTGTAAAAATACTAAGATAACAATAACCAGTGGTAATGCTATTACGTGTAATGCAAAGAAGCGGTTAAGCGTTGCACCCGAAATAACGTAGTCACCACGAATCCACAGTGTTAAATCATCACCAATTACCGGAATAGCGCCGAACAGTGAAATGATTACCTGTGCACCCCAGAACGACATTTGACCCCATGGTAATAAGTACCCCATGAACGCTTCAGCCATTAGGGCTAGGAAAATAAACATACCGAATAACCACAGTAATTCACGTGGTTTTTGGTAAGAACCGTAGATCATGCCACGGAACATATGCATGTAAACAACGATGAAGAACGCAGATGCACCCGTTGAATGCAAATAACGTAATAACCAACCGTACTCTACATCACGCATGATGTATTCTACTGATGCAAACGCACCTTCAGCAGATGGTACATAGTTCATCGTTAACCAAATACCGGTAAGGATTTGGTTAACTAGTACTAACATAGCGAGTGAGCCAAAGAAGTACCAGAAGTTAAAGTTTTTTGGTGCTGGATACTGTGCAATGTGCATGTTCCAAACACGTGTCATTGGGATACGGTCGTCTATCCACTCAACAATTTTTCCAAACATTAGGCCACCCCTTGTTCTTCGCCCACTAAAATAGTGGTCTCATCAAGAAAAGTATAAGGTGGAACTTCTAAATTTAATGGTGCAGGTACCGATTGAAATACACGGCCGGCCATATCAAACTTAGAACCGTGACATGGACAGTAAAAACCGTCATCAGTCCCTTCCACTTTCTCACCAAAGCCACCTTGTAAAAAGCTAGGTGAACAACCCAAATGCGTACAAATACCTACAGCGACAAAAATCTCTGGGCGTAATGAACGGAAATCATTGGTTGATGATTCTAATTGTTGTGGCTCTTGCGATTGCGGATCACGAAGTTGACCTTCATGTTCTTTCATCTGCTCAAGCATTTTTGGGGTCCGTGATACAACCCATACAGGTTTACCACGCCACTCGACACGTATTAATTGTCCTGGCTCAAGTTTGCTGATATCTACTTCTACAGGCGCACCCGCAGATTTAGCTCGCTCACTTGGATTCCAAGACGCAATAAAAGGAACAGCAGCCCCAGCCGCACCAACACCACCAACAACAGAGGTAGCTATGGTTAAAAAGCGACGTCGGCCATTGTCTACAGGCGCATTGCTCATCCACTTATCTCCACTATGATTCTCAACACTTGCTATATTGAGAACATCAGTTACAGCAGGTTAATTTTTCGAATTTTAAAAGAGAAACGATCATAATTAAAACCCTTGTTTAAAACAAGGTTATTCACAGCCTCCTGCTCGAATAAACCTGACTTGCTCAAATAGTTGATTAAGTAAGCTCGAGTATGAAACCAAATGACTATAGTATCGCTTCCGTAAAAACAATTTGTAAACAAGTACAATCTCACCAACTAAGTACAGTAACAACTGAATTTGGCGACATTAAACTCATTCACTTTATTTGCCCGCCAATTGTAGCAAAAAAATTCACCAATTAACTGATGGATTTAAACTAATTGCGATAATTATTTAACTTTTTTTGCGTTAGTCGGTCATTTTTAAGCTTTCGTTCAATAAATACGCATGCTTTGCCGATTGTGATCAAGCTAATGTCGACATTAGTCGTAAGAGGTTCGGGGTTCGGGGTTCGGGGTTCGGGGTTCGGGGTTATCGTGCATTTTTAATCATATAGATTAATTTACCAAGCATTTTCCCAATGCTTTCACATTCATTTAAAGCGTATTCTGTTTGCTCACAATTAATATGACCTAATTCAAAAGCAATCATTAGCTGAGTTTTTAATTCACCGACAGACCCTTTAGCTACAGAAAGAAAGCTCTTTCTTTATCAGAGTAACGCTCATAACCCTCTGCAATATTGCTAGGGACTGAAACTGCGCTTCGACACATTTGATCTTTTAAGCCAAAATCCCTCAAAGCAGCAAAGGTTTGGTATACAAACAAACTTAATGAGAAAGACTTTTTCCATACATCTAAACTTTCATACCTCACAACCACTCCTTAGCCTTAATCCCGCTTTCATCATAAACTATAGTAAACATATAATTTAACGCACGGAACTTAATCTCTTTCGCAGCTCGGTTCTCGTAGCCCGTTACTCGAAACTCATTATCTAAAAACAAAAAACCCAGCATAAGCTGGGTTTTTGAATTCTTGATAACGTAAAAATTAACGTTTTGAGAACTGTGGACGCTTACGCGCTTTCTTAAGACCCACTTTCTTACGTTCAACTTTACGTGCATCACGTGTAACGAAACCTGCTTTACGAAGTTGTGGACGTAGTGACTCGTCAAACTCCATAAGTGCACGAGTGATACCGTGACGGATAGCACCAGCTTGACCAGTAGTACCACCACCGGCAACGGTGATGTGAAGGTCAAATTTTTCAGTCATGTCTACAAGCTCAAGAGCTTGACGAACAACCATGCGTGCTGTTTCGCGACCAAAGTACTCTTCTAAAGAGCGCTTGTTGATTACGATGTTACCAGTGCCTGGGCGTAAGAATACGCGAGCACTTGAACTTTTACGACGACCTGTACCGTAGTATTGATTTGCCATGATAGTGCTCCTTAAATGTCTAGAACCTGAGGCTGTTGTGCAGCATGGTTATGCTCAGTACCCGCGTAAACTTTAAGTTTGCGGAACATAGCGCGGCCTAAAGGACCACGTGGCAACATGCCTTTAACAGCTTTTTCGATGATCATTTCAGGCTTTGCAGCTTGAAGTTTATCAAAAGTAGTAGACTTAAGACCACCTGGGAAACCAGAGTGAGCGTAGTACACTTTATCTTTGAATTTGTTACCAGTAACAGTAACTTTCTCAGCGTTGATAACGATGATGTAATCACCAGTATCTACGTGTGGTGTGTACTCAGCTTTGTGCTTACCGCGTAGGCGATGAGCGATTTCAGTAGCGATGCGACCTAAAGTTTTATCTTCAGCGTCAACTACGTACCAGTCACGTTTTACTGTTTCTGGTTTAGCAACAAACGTTTTCATTTATAAAAATCCAATGTTTTTCAATTAAAACCACAGGTAGTTATTATTAACTACCGCTCTAAGTATGCTACAACCCCTTCGAGTTTTAGACTTTTTCGCCGCTCACAAGTGGCTAAACTATATGAGGACATAGAACGCAACGTGGCAGACGCGGGAGTATACCAGCACTTAAACTACATTGCTACCGGCCGGTTGTTTTTTCCGCAAGAAAAGTTTGGGGTCGAGTGTCGGGCTACGGGGGGCGAGGTACGAGCTTCGAGGCCCGTTACCCGCAGCCCGTCGTCCGAGAACTTTACTCTTTACCTTTATTATTTCTGACACACCTCACAAAAAACGGTGCTGCGTTGGCCTAAACGAATTTCTGTTAGTGCTGTGTCGCAATTTACACAAGGCTGGCCTTTTCGGCCATACACTAATAGCTGTTGCGCAAAGTAGCCTGGCTTACCGTCACTTTGGGCAAAGTCTTTCAACGTTGTGCCGCCTTGAGTAATTGCTGCGGCTAGGGTGTCTTTTATAATTGGGATTAACGCTTGGTAGCGTTTTAGGCTTACTTTACCGGCTTCTTTTCGCGGATCGATACCTGCTTTAAATAATGATTCGTTAGCGTAAATATTACCAACCCCTACCACCACGGCGTTATTCATAATAAATTGCTTAACGGGCACTTTTTTATTACGAGATTGCTCATAAACACGTTTAGCAAAAAAGTCATCGGTGAGTGGCTCGGGGCCTAATTTAGCAAGTAACTTATGCTCTTCATTGGGCGCTTGCCATAAACAGCAACCAAAGCGACGCGGATCGTTTAAACGCAGCGCCTTATTATTCGCTAAAATAAACTCCACATGGTCGTGCTTTTTAAGTGGTTCATTGGCGTTTACAACCCGCAAGTTCCCCGACATACCTAAATGCAATATAGCCGAGCCTAACTCGCACTTTAACAATAAGTATTTAGCACGGCGCTCAATACTACTAACCACCAGCCCTTCAAGTTGATACACCTCATCTGGCACAGGCCAGCGCATACTAGCATTATGAATATTTACCTTAGTCACAACTTGGTTTAGCACATGGGGGGTAATGCCCATACGGCTAACTTCTACTTCTGGTAATTCAGGCATTAATAATACTCACTTATGAAAAGGTAAAACTTGGAAATAATTGTTTTGCAGTGGTTAAATCTAGCAACAATAATCGCTGACTGGTTTTATCGAATAAATAATACTGACCATGCGCCTCAAATAATAAGTACACCCAAGGTAGGGGCTCACCGGCGAGTTCAAACGTGGCTACCGATAGTGGCTTATTCATATCAAGCGCATCAGGTGTAATGGTGGTCATCAGCGCGGTATTTTGCCATAAATAAACTAGCTCACTAAGTTGCTGCTCTGAACCTTGCCAGCTAAGCGGTATATTTTTTTGCAAAGCAGTAGTACGCCAACTAGTGCC
Source organism: Pseudoalteromonas sp. BSi20311 (assembly GCF_000239875.1). Lineage (NCBI taxonomy): Bacteria > Pseudomonadati > Pseudomonadota > Gammaproteobacteria > Alteromonadales > Pseudoalteromonadaceae > Pseudoalteromonas > Pseudoalteromonas sp. BSi20311. The sequence goes on from NZ_BADU01000061.1 coordinate 8,146, forward strand.
AATACGCTCAATTTTTTGGTCGATAAATTTAAGTGTTAATACAAAACTTTGAGGAGGAAGTAATGGCTGTAGTTGCGCCTGTGTTTCATCATTCCCTATGTTTTTATGCAGCCCATTTAAAAAGAAGATCATAATCAACATCGAAAAAATAATAACATTGTTCCAACCTTTTCGGCCGAGTTGCATGCGGGTCTTCCAATTAATAATATCGATTTAAAGTGTAACCAAAACTTAATTACACTGTCTATATGTTAAAACCCAAAGACTTTGCTAGAATATCGGCAAATTTTAAGGAGTTTAGTCATGTCAATGTATGTAGTGGGCCATAAAATCCCAGATTCAGATTCAATATGTGGTGCAATTGCACTGGCTTATTTAAAAAACCAAATTGATGAGCCAGCAATCCCAACTCGCCTGGGTGAAGTGTCACCTGAAACACAATTTATTTTAGATAGATTCGGCTTTGAAGCACCTGAGCTAAAACTTAGCTACGCTGGCGAAGACGTTTATATTGTAGACCACACAGAAAAAACCCAAGCACCTGACGATATTGATCAGGCTCGCGTAGTGGGCGTGGTTGATCATCACAAGCTAGGTGATTTAACCTCATCAACACCGCTTGAGTGTTGGATCCGCCCTGTTGGTTGTTCTAACACCATTATTAAAATGATGTATGACTTCTACAACGTTGAGATCCCTAAAGACATTGCCGGTATTATGCTTTGCGCTATTTTAAGTGACACGGTTATTTTTAAGTCACCAACCTGTACTACAGCCGATATTAAATGTGTTGAAGCGCTTGCAGAAATTGCAGGCATTGAAGACTTCAAAGAACTAGGCATGGACATGTTCCGCGTTAAATCAGCCGTTGAAGATACGCCAGTACGTGACTTAGTAATGCGTGACTTTAAAGACTTTAACATGAACGGTAACCTTGTTGGTATTGGTCAGTTAGAAGTTATTGACCTTGCAGTATTTGACGATATTAAACCCGACCTTGAAGCCGACATCGCGAAGCTTAAAGAAGAAGGCGGTCGTCATTCAGTATTTTTACTACTAACCGACATTATGAAAGAAGGCTCACAAATGCTAATTGCATCAGACGATGCTAGCCTAGTTGAGCAAGCTTATGGTGAAAAACCAGAAGACGGTAAAGTATGGTTAGACGGCGTATTAAGCCGTAAAAAGCAAGTAGTACCCCCACTACAAGACGCTTTTAAGGGCTAGGTTCGAGGTTCGAGGTTCGAGGTTCGAGGTTCGAGGTTCGAGGTTCGAGGTTCGAGGTTCGAGGTTCGAGGTTCGAGAAATTTAAAAACCTTGCGGTTAATATCGCAAGGTTTTTTTATGCCTGTAGCAGCGGGTTCACCCCGCGTCAGTATTTGGTTTTAGGGTTTAGGTTTAGTTGCCTAACTCGTCGCTCGTAACCAGCACTTAAGCCTTTAACGATATTTTAATCACTACCAAATAAATCGCGTGTATATACTTTATCTGTTATGTCACTCAGCTCATCAACCATTCGATTAGACACAACAATATCTGAAAGTTGTTTAAACTCATTTAAATCACGGATTACTCGTGAATTAAAAAATACATCATCTTTCAATTCAGGCTCATAAACAATCATTTCAATGTTGTAGCCCATAATGCGTTTCATAATCCCTTGAATGGCTGACGCCCTAAAATTATCAGAGTTGGTTTTCATAACCAACCTGTAAATACCCACCACTTTTGGATTACGTTTAACAATTGAGTCTGCAATAAAATCTTTGCGGGTAGTATTGGCATCAACAATCGCACTTATCATATTATTTGGCACATCTTTGTAATTAGCCAATAGCTGCTTAGTGTCTTTTGGTAAGCAATAACCACCATAACCAAATGAGGGATTATTGTAATGTTCGCCAATTCGAGGGTCGAGTCCCACCCCCTTTATGATCTGCTTACTATTTAAATTATGTGATTCAGCATAGGTGTCTACCTCATTAAAATAAGCAACACGCATCGCTAAGTAAGTATTAGAGAAAAGCTTTATCGCTTCAGCTTCAGTTGAGTCAGTAAAAAGAACCTCTATATTCTCTTTTATAGCGCCCTGCTTTAACAAATTTGCAAATGCAGTAGCGCGTTCGCTTTGCTCCCCGACAATAATTCGTGATGGGTATAAATTATCGTACAAAGCTTTACCTTCACGTAAAAATTCTGGTGAAAATAACACATTATCAATACCAAACTGCTCTTTTATTCGCTGAGTAAAGCGCACAGGCACCGTTGATTTAACTACTATCACCGCATCGGAGTTATACATGAGTGCATCTTTTATAACTGCCTCAACAGAGCTAGTGTTAAAGTTATTCGTATGAGTATCGTAATCGGTAGGTGTAGCAATAATAATGAAATCAGCATCTGTATACGCTTGATTTTTATTTATTGTAGCAGTGAAATTTAAATCATTTCGCTGTAAATATTCACTAATGTAATCATCAACAATGGGGGACTGCTTATTATTTAATAACGCAATTTTTTCTTCGTCTATATCCAATGCAATGACTTCATTATGTTGTGCTAACAACATTGCATTAGATAAACCAACATAACCCGTGCCCACCACTGTTATCTTCATAAGTAGCCTTAAAATAAAAAGTAATGCTATGAATAACAAAAGTATAGTTAAAGCTAAGTTATTGGCAAATAAGGAGCTCTTTTGTTTATAATTTTGTTCCTTACTTTGCACCTCTAAATCATCATGCGCTCTTCGCAACTTAGTATATAACCCATTTAAATTATGCATGAACTGAGAGAGAAGTGAGCGAAAATGAGCCCCTTGCTTCACAACTAAATTTTAAATCGCACCCCTAGCTCGTACTCTTTAACATTCCACTCTTAACCAAACACCTGTAAGGCATAAAACCCCGCCTACAAAACATTTCTACCACAGAGAACACCGAGGCACTTCGAGCTACACAGAGAAGACAAGGCAAATAAAACATGTCTTTAATCACTTCCTCTGTGCACTCTGTGACCTCTGTGGTAAAAAATCACTAAAAGATGCGGGATGAACCCAGAGCAAAAGCTAAACGGCATATTTGAAAAGCAACTCTAGGATCTAGGTTTTTACTAGCACCTCGCGCAATTTCGCTATGGTAAGCCGCTAAAAATCCAAACTATTAATTGCCTGCTATATTTACCTATAAAATAAAGGCGTTAGGCTCTAAGTGCTAGACTCGAGCTTCGAGCCGTAGCCCCTGGCCCGCAAGCCCGCAGCCAAAACATAAGGACATAAAATGCAAATACTTCACCATGGAGCAGTAAATGGCGTAACAGGCTCATGCCACCAGCTGATAATAAACGATCAAAGCTCTTTTCTAATTGACTGCGGGCTATTTCAAGGTGAAGATTCTGTTGATGATCTTAATATTGAATTTAATATAGATACAGTCCGCGCGCTGATTGTCACCCATTGTCACATCGATCATGTTGGCCGAATCCCCTACTTATTAATGGCTGGCTTTAAAGGACCCATATTTACCTCTGTCGCATCAGCAAGCTTATTGCCGTTAGTCATTGAAGATGCATTAAAAGTGGGCGTTACGCGAGACCAAAAAATAATAGACACCTGCTTAAGATTACTTAAACAGCAAATTATTGAAGTTGATTTTAAAACCTGGTTCGATCTTCCTTGCAAAGGTGAACACACAGCGAAAGCCCGATTACAACGAGCAGGGCACATTTTAGGCTCCGCCTATGTTGAAATAGACATAGGCACACCTCCCCACAAAGCTAATAATAATCATAGAGTGGTTTTTTCTGGTGATTTAGGCGCGCCCTATACGCCTTTACTACCCGCACCTAAAGCGCCCTATAAAGCCGATACCTTAGTGATAGAGTCGACCTATGGAGATAAAAATCACCAAGGTCGTAAACAACGTACGCAAACCTTAAAAAACGTGATTGAACGCGCTGTTGCCGACAACGGCGTAGTACTTGTGCCTGCCTTTAGTATTGGCCGCACGCAAGAACTGTTATACGAGCTTGAACAGCTAATTCATGCTTCTGCTAAAAACTCACCTTGGCGCACAATACAAGTAATACTCGACTCCCCCATGGCAGCTAACTTTACTCAGCAATACCGAAAATTTAAATATTTATGGGATGAAGAAGCAAAACAAAAAGTAGCCAAAGGCCGCCATCCTCTCGACTTTGAAAACCTCACTACAATAAATACCCATAGCGAGCACTTAGCGTTAATAAATTACCTCGCCACACGCCAAACACCTGCAATTATCCTAGCTGCAAGCGGTATGTGCACCGGCGGAAGAATAGTTAACTACCTAGAGCGATTTTTAACAGATGAAACCACCGACGTACTATTTGTAGGTTACCAAGGGCGCGGAACATTAGGTCGAGACATACAAGCCTACGGACCAAAAAATGGCTACGTGTTGATAAATAATACTAGGGTGAATATTAACGCCAAAATACACACTATAAGCGGTTATAGTGCTCATGCAGATCAGGCAGGTCTCATTAAATTTGTAACCGGTATGCGCAAAAAGCCCCGCCATATAAAAATAGTCCACGGCGATGATGACGCTAAAAATGCACTCGCTACAAAGTATAGGGAAGTACTGGGGAACGAGGTGAAGGTAGAAATTGGGAAGGGATAGGTTTTAGGTTCGGGGTTCGGGGTTCGGGGTTCGGGGTTCGAGAAATTTAAAAACCTTGCGGTTAATATCGCAAGGTTTTTAAATATCTGTAGCAGCGGGTTCACCCCGCGTCGTTATTAGGTTTTAGGCCCGTCACCCGTCACCCGTCGCTCGTCGCCCGTAACTCGCAACCCGAGTACAGTATAAAATAGCAACACTTAAGTTGCTAAAAACAACAATAGCAACTAATATGTTTCTATAAATTTAAAAAGCAACTTATTAGTTTCCTTAAATGAACCTTCTACAGCAAATAAAAAACCGTCGTCTTGCTCTAAAAATAAAACAAAATGAAATGCCCATGCGCATTGGTATTTCTAGGCAACAATACCAGCGACTTGAAGCAAAAGGCAATCCCAGATTAGATACGCTAACATTAGTAGCTCAAGGGCTTAATAGTGAAATAATGTTAATACCGAAAGAAAAAATGAGTGTGGTATTAGCAGCCCTCAAAAACAGTGATGGCAACATACCAACCGAACACCAAAAGCCTAATCAAAGCCTACAAAAAATAACTGTATCTGAAGATCCATGGAAAGGATTACTAGAGGATGAGGATGAACATGGAAATTAATGTTTTAAAGTTAACACTGCATGGCCATGTAGTAGGCTTTCTTGCTGGGGGTAAAAATGGCTTAAACATATTCCACTTCGATGAAAGCTTTCGTTTAAATAAAACGAGGCCAACATTTAGCTTAACTACACATCCAAACTTCCCACGAGCTGAAAAAATGATGTCAGAACCTTGGGTAACAAACCAACGCGTTCACCCCATACTATCAAACCTACTACCAGAAGGTTCATTACGCGAACTAATAGCTCAAGGCCTTAAAACTCATGTAGATAATGAGTTTCACATCCTTTCGTACCTCGGAATGGACTTACCAGGTGCTTTAGTTGCTGAACCAATGAAGCCTGAGGATGTTCCAATTAGCCTATTTAATAGTCATGGCCAAGTAACTGCGGTGAATTTTGACAAGTTAAATCAAGAGAATAAATTTTCTTTGGCTGGTGTCCAAATGAAATTTTCTATGAAAGAAAAAGACGGCCGATATAATTTAGCACGTGATAATGTGTTAGGTGATTGGATCATAAAAACCCCCTCAACTAAACATAAAGATGTGCCTACTAATGAGTTTACATCCATGACTTTAGCGTCAATGGTAGGTGTGGATATTCCGGATATAAAACTAGTTAATATTGAACAATTAGATAATTTACCTCAAATTAATTTACCTGATGAAAAACTAGCGTTTGCAATAAAGCGATTCGATAGGCAAAACAATCAACGAATTCACATGGAAGATTTTGCACAAGTACTCGTTAAGTACCCACACGATAAATACAATTCAGGAAACTATGAGCAAATAGCAAGGATCTTATATCAGTTTTCAGAGGATGGGCTCGCTGATGTGCAACAGCTAGCAAGACGTTTACTTGCTAATATTCTGCTAGCTAATGGTGACGCTCACCTAAAAAATTGGAGTTTATTATATTCAGACCAAACAACGCCAAGGCTATCACCTGCTTATGATATAGTTACAACCAGTGTTTACATTGCAAATGAGCAACATTTTGCACTCAACCTCGCGAAAACAAAAGCATGGTACGATATCTCTTATAAACATTTTGAATACTGGTCTAAAAAAGCAGACACTCCTTGGCGAGCTATAAAACCTCATTTAGATGATGTAATTAATAAAGCGCGTACACAATGGCCAGATGCGATTAAGAATTTACCAATGAGTAAAGCACATAAACAACAACTTAAAACTCATTGGCAACGCCTTCATGAAGATTTTAGGTTCTAGGGATTAGGTTCGAGGTTCGAGGTATTTAAAAACCTTGCGGCTATTTTTATGCATGTAGCAGCGGGTTCACCCCGCGTCGATTTTAGGTTCGAGGTTCGGTGTTTAGCTCTAGGCTCGTAACCCGTTGTTGCTCAGTGCCCGCTCCCCGTTGCCCACCGCTCGTCGCCCGCAACCCGCTGCCCTTTAAATCCTGTACAAGCAAGTATATTCACGTATCATTTTAAGGCCAATAAATAAAAGGATACCTCTTGTTTAATCTCCCCCCCACGACAATTGCACTTA